>NZ_JBEPCJ010000032.1:0-99320 GCF_040299565.1 Spirillospora sp. NPDC000708 | reverse complement strand
TGGACGAAGTCCATCGCGAAGCGACGCCGAAGGCGCCCTTGACTTTGGAGGGGCGGCCCCGTACGCAAGCGCCACCCCACCACCCGAACACCCCGCCTGCCGATCTCCCAGACACCCACCTCGCTGCACACCCCCTAGCGCCGCCGTTCACCCATAGCGCCGCTGTTCAGCCCAAGGACCCTCTGAACACATCCCCACCACACCCTCACGCCCCCAAGCACTCCTCGCTCGCCCACACCGCGCCGGGCACGCACTTCCGTCCCACCAAACGCCAAGGCCCCTGAACGGACTGCTGCTGCCGCTCGCCCTACGCCCGAACATCACTCCACCCACCACGCCGAATACTCGCCGCACGCCCACCCCCTACAACCACCGACTCTCCTCCAGGCGTTCCTGCTGCTCGCCGCCGCCCTGTTCTGCGTCGGCCTCTACGGCGCCCTGTCGCAGCGGTCGATCGTGTGCCTCGTGCGTGAGCGCTACAAGCTCTCCCCTACGAACTCCTTCTGCGCGCTCCCGAGCCAGCCCTTCACCACCACGGCCCCGCCCCACCCGCAACAGCGCACCTCCCGCCACGCTCATCGTTCCTCTCCCCCGGCCGCCCCACCCCCACTACCTCACCCTTACAGCCCCACCCTCACTGCCCTACGGTCACGGCCTCCAGGAGAAACCCCAGTTCAGACCACAAAGCAGCCCCCTCCGCAGCCACCCGCGCAAGGCCCAACTCGCGCAAGGCACAGCCCACGTGCTTTAATAAATGCACAGTCATTTATTAATGGAGGTGCGATGGCGGGGCGGCCGCGGGGTGTGGACGACGCGGTGATCCTGCGGGCGGCGGTCGAGGTGATCGGCCGGGTCGGTCCGGCGAAGCTGACGCTCGCGGCGGTCGCCGACGAGGTGGGCCTTGTGCCGGGCACGCTCGTCCAGCGGTTCGGGTCCAAGCGCGGGCTGCTGCTGGCGCTGGCCGAGCAGGCGGCGCGGGACGCGGAGACGCTGCACGAGCGCGTGCGGGCCGGGCAGGGCGACCAGCCGGACGGCCAGGCGGGGCGCGAGCCGGCGCTGGCGACCTTGCGGGCGTTCGTGCGGCGGTCGTGGTCGGCGATGTCCACTCCGGAGCAGTACGCCAACCATCTGGCGTTCCTCTGCATGGACCTGACGGATCCGGAGTTCCACGCGCACGCGCTCGCCGTTCACGAGGCGAACGGGCGGGTCATCGCGATGCTGCTCGGCGAGGCGGTGGCAGACGGCGTGCTGCGGGAGGAGACGGACGCCGAGGCGCTCGCCGCGTCGCTCCAGACCGTCATCGCGGGGGCCGGGCTCTGCTGGGCCCTGGACCGGTGGGGAACGCTGGCCGAGCGGCTGGAACGCGAACTGGACGGCGCTCTCGCACCGCATCTGGCATGAAGGAGGGGTCATGGATGATCGTCCGCTGACCGGCAAGGTCGCACTGGTCGCCGGGGGCACGCGGGGCGGCGGTCGGGGCATCGCCGTCCAGCTCGGCGCCGCCGGCGCGACGGTGTACGTCTCCGGCCGCAGCAGCGCGTCCGGCGGGTCCGGTCTCGGGCGGCGGGAGACCATCGAGGAGACCGCGGACCTGGTCACCGAGGCGGGCGGGACGGGCGTGCCCGTCCGCACCGACCACGCCGACCCGGATCAGGTCCGCGCGCTGGTCGAGCGGATCGCGGCGGAGCGGGACGGGCGGCTCGACGTGCTGGTCGACTCGGTGTGGGGCGGCGACCCGCTGACCGACTGGGAGCGTCCGCTGTGGGAGCAGGACCTCGGCACGGGTCTGCGGCTGCTGCGGCAGGCCGTGGAGACCCACGTGATCACGAGCCGGTTCGCGCTTCCGCTGATGGTGGCGCGCGGGCGGGGCCTGGTGGTGGAGGTGACGGACGGGAACACCGCCCGGTACCGGGGCTCGTTCTTCTACGACCTGGCGAAGTCCGCGGTGATCCGGCTGGCGTTCGCGCAGGCCGCCGAGCTGCGGCCGCACGGGGTCGCGGCGGTGGCGGTCACGCCCGGTTTCCTGCGGTCGGAGGCCGTCCTGGACCATTTCGGCGTCACGGAGGGCACCTGGCGGGACGCCGCGGCGAAGGACCCGCACTTCGCCTACTCCGAGAGTCCCGCCTATCTGGGGCGGGCCGTCGCGGCGCTGGCCGCCGACCCGAACATCATGGACAAGTCGGGCCGCGCGCTGGCCACCTGGGGGCTGTACGAGGAGTACGGGTTCACCGACGCCGACGGCACCCGGCCGGACTGGGCCGCGCACTGGGCCGAGGCGCTGGCGGACGAGTACGGGCCGCTGGGCGACCCGCTCTAGGACGGCGCGGCGACGACGAGCCGGTCGTCCTCCACGGTGACGGCGGTGCCGAACTCGGCGCAGGCGGCGGTGAACCGCTCGAAGATCCAGGCGCGGTCGGCGGGGCCGGCGAGGCGGGTGCGGGCGAAGTCCAGGCGCAGCGGGACGGCCTCGGCGCGGGACGGCCCGTCCGGCCCGAAGGTGACGAGGAACAGCAGGCCCAGGTCGTTGCGCAGCAGGTCGGACACCACGTAGTCGTCGATGAAGTCGCCCATGTCGAACAGGACCGGCCAGGCGACGCCGTGGAAGACGTGCGCGGAGCTTCCCGCGACGAGCGACGCGCCCGCGTCCACCAGGTCCTTCGCGGCCCGGCGGACGTAGCGGAGCGGTTCGCCGGTCATGTTGGGGCCCCAGTGCGGCATGACCAGCACGGCGTCGTTCGTCCGGGCGAGCGCGCCGATCTCGTCGCGGAGCCAGGCGGGGACGCCGTGCTCGAGATCGGCGAGCGCGACGCCCGGGCGGCCGGGTCCGGCGGCGAAGTCGGCGGGGTGGTCGGTGAAGCCGGCGACGGCGATGCGGAGGCCGCCCGCCTCCAGGATCACCGGCGCGCGCGCCTCGTGGACGCCCGGCCCCGCGCCGACGCTGCGCACGCCCGCGGCTTCGAGGTGCGCCAGGGTGTCGGCCAGGGCGTCCGGGCCGAAGTCGAGGGCGTGGTTGTTGGCGAGGGTCACGCAGTCGACGCCGAGGTCGAGGAGCGCCTCGACGGCGTCCGGGGGCGCGCGGAAGTGGAACGGCTTGCCGGGCGCGTCCCACGGCCGCCCTCGGGTGGACACGCAGCATTCGAGGTTCAGCAGGGCGAGATCGGCCTCGTGGAAGACCTCCCGCACGTCCCCGGCGAACAGGCCGTGCGGGCCGGACACGGCGACCTCCTCCCCTACTCCGCGTCCGAGCATCGTGTCCCCTGCGAGGGCCACTGTGACGGTCATCGGCACCACCCCCCGATCCCGTCCTACCCCTTGCGGGAGAACCAAGTGATCTGCGTGCCGCTGGGGAGGGTCTCGCGGCGGTCGGGGGTGAACAGGGTCGGGTCGAACCGGCCGGAGAACGCCGGGACGCCGTCGCCCGCGACGACGGGGTAGCTCTTGACGATCATCTCGTCGATCTCCGGGAGGAGCGCGGCGGCGAGCCTGCCGCCGCCGCAGAGCCAGACGTCCCTGTCGCCGTCCTCGGCCTTGAGGGCGCGGACGAGGCCGAGGGGCTCGCGGACGAGTTCCACGGCGGGGTCCTCGATCGCGGGCAGGGTGGTGGACGCCACGTACTGGCGCATGTGCGCGTACGGGCTGGTGACGCCGATGTCGAGCGCCGGCTGGTAGGTGCGGAGCCCCATGACGAGGGTGTCGAACCGCCGTCGGGGGGCGTCCGCGTCCACGCCGAGGTGGGGGCGGACGTGCGTCGGCAGCGTCTCGGGGAGGTTGTCCTTGATCCAGTCAGTCATGTCGTCGCCGAGGGGGTAGAAGTCGACCTCCCCGCCGGGACCGGCGATGTAGCCGTCGATGCTGACGCCGACGTAGTAGACGAGCTTGCGCATAAATTGAACTCCGTTCGTAGTACTCTACTTGAAGTGGTTTGAACTTAGTACTACGGATGGAGTGGTGTCAATGCGGAGGAACGAGGAGCGGCGCGCGGCGCTGGTGGACGCCGCGATCGAGGTCCTGGCCCGGGACGGGGCGCGCGGCCTGACGTTCCGCGCCGTGGACGCGGAGGCCGGCGTGCCCGTCGGGACCGCGTCGAACTACTTCGCCAAGCGGGACGACCTGTTCACTCAGGCCGGCGGACGCATCTACGAGCGGCTCCAGCCGGACGCCGCGACCATGGCGGGCGGTCTGCAGGGCCCGCGTGACGCCGCCAAGGTCACCGGGCTGCTCCAGGACGCGGTCGGCCGGATCTCCGAGTTCCGCACCGGCTACCTGGCCCTGCTCGAACTGCGCCTGGAGGCGACGCGGCGGCCCGAGCTGCGCACCGTCCTCACCGAGCGGGTGCGCCGGGACCTGGACGCCAACATCGCCTATCACGTGGAGGCGGGCCTGCCCGGCGACGCCGACACCGTGCGCCTGCTCTACTTCGCGCTGAACTGGCTGATCGTCGAGAGCCTGACGCTGCCGGGCGTCCTCGCCGAGCACGACCTGAAGGACCTCGTGGCCCTCGCCGTCGAGCGCGCCCTCCCCCGCGAGGGGACGTGAGCCGAAACGGCGGCGCCTCCCCGCGGCCGCGGGGAGGCGCCTGGAACCGGAGGTCGTCAGCCGACGTGGAAGCCCGCCCCCACGCCGCCGTGCGCGTTCATGTCGTCGAGGATGCTCGTGATGGGCGTGAAGTGCTGGGCGCCCCACGCCGAGCCGGTCAGGGCCGTCCCGTTGACGACGGGTGCCCCGGAGTCGCCGGCCCACGTCCAGATCAGCGTCCAGTACCAGGGGGCGTCGGCGCCGAGCGTGGCGCCGCAGGTGAGGCCGGTGGTGTGCCCCTGCTTGCACATCCGGGTGCCGGACGCGGGGACCTGGCCGACGGAGTCGATCGTCGTCGAGCCGTTGGGGGCGCCGACGGTGGCGGCCGGGGCGACCTTCGCCGGGTCGAGCTTGATGACCGCGTAGTCCAGGCCCCGCGGGCCGCCGGAGGCGTAGTTGTTCGGCCCGCTGACGTAGGTGACCTTGCCGATCGGGCCGATCGCCATGGTCGCGTCGAAGTCGAAGGTGGCCGGGGCTGGCGAGCCGGGCGTCCCGGCGGGGATGGTGTTGGCGTAGACCGTGTCGCCCACGAGCTTGTTGCCGTCGGCGTCGATGAAGCAGTGCGCGTTGGTCAGGCCCACCAGGTTCCCGTCGGCGTCGTGGCCGATGGCGGTCAGCGTGCACAGCTCGAAGCTGTAGCCGCCGCCGGAGACCTGCTTGACCTGCTGGACGATCCCGGAGCCGCCGCCGAGCGGTACCGGCGAGTCGGCGTGCGCGGGGAGCGCGGGCACAGACAGGCCCGCGGCGGCGAGGGCGGCGGCGAGGGTCCTGCGCAGGAGCTTGGGCATCGTGGCTCTCTTCCAGGAGTCGGGCGACCGGACACCGCACAGCTAAACAGACAGCAGTGTCTTTCTGAAAGTCGGACCGGCGCTCCGGCGCACGGCACGCCCCTCCCGCGGGCATGCCGGAGGGGCGTCACCGCACGTCAGAACCGGGACGTACGTCGCATCGTGGCCGTTTCAGGACAGCGGGCGGCCCGGGCCCTTCTGGATCTGCGCGAGGAACAGCTGCGCGAGCGCGTGCTGCCCGGCGGCCGTCGGATGGAAGCTGCGCGGCTCGGCCTCCAGCGCCGACAGGTTCAGCGCCAGGCCGTTCATGTACGGCACCGCGCTGCCCGCCTCGTGGCCGGCGAACGCGCTGTAGGCGTCGACGAACTCCACGCTCCCCCGGCCGTGCCGCGCCACGACCCGCGCGTCCGCCTCGGCGACCGACTGCCGGACGATCTGCCCGAGATCGTAGGCGCGGGCGTTCAGCCAGCGCTGGTCCGAGACCGTGATGTTGTCCCCGCCGACCCCCGTGATCTCGGAGAACGCCTTCGGGTACCCCATCACGATCACCCGCGCGGACGGCGCCCGGTCGGTGATCTTCTCCAGCAGGGCGGGCAGGTTCCCGCGGAGCTTCGCCATCCGGGCGGCGATGTCCGCGCCCTGGCCGGTGCAGCTGTGGCTCCACGGCAGGTGCACCACGCAGCCGCCCAGCACCTTGGAGAACCCGACGTCGTTGCCACCGATGCTGATCGTCACCAGGCTGGTGCCGGCGTCGACGCGGCCGAGCTGCGGGGGCTCGCCGTACCGCCCCTTGAGGACGTCGGCCGTCGTGGCGCCCGAGCACGCCCAGAACGAGGACCCCTTGGCGAACCGGAACGCCGTCGAGACCTCGTGGTAGTACGCCTTCGACGTGCGACGGCACCGGTTGAGCGGGTTGTTGTCGGCGACCGTCGCCTCGGCCCCGACGCCCGCCGAGTACGAGTCGCCGAGCGCGACGTACGCGCCGCGCGTGGCCGCCTCGACCGGCGTGACCTGGTGCTCCTTCGCGACGACCGGATCGGCGCGGACCGGCGGCCTCGGCCGGTGGCACCCGCTCCCGAACGCCTTGCACCGCGCGGCCGGCATCGCCACCAGCGGAACCACCGCGAGGGCCAGCAGCCCCACCAGGACGAGGACGGCGAGCCCGCGCTCGCCCAGGCGCTCCCGCAGCCGACGCGGCCAGGACCCGGGGGTCAATCGTCCTCCTCGCGCAACCGGGACGCCGGGCGCCCCCGACCGTCCGCCTTTACGTTGTAGATCTTGTAATGGGACGCGGGCGGGGCGTCGCGCGTTCCCGGAGAACCACCATACGTGCGGCCGCGCCTCATCCGGTGCCGGGCGCGGGCAGCGGGAGCCACATCACGACGCGCGGCACGAGGTCGTGCAGGCCGGCCGCGATCTCCGCGTCCCAGTAGGCGCGGATGCCCGGTCCCCAGCGCTCCTCGGGGAGTTCGGCGAAGCCGTGCCGGGCGTACCAGGGGCCGTTCCACGGGACGTCTCGGAACGTCAGGAGGCTCACTCCCGGGGAGCCCCGCCGGGCCGCGCCGTCCACCACCGCGCGCAACAGGCGGGTGCCGATCCCCCGGCCGGCGAGGTCCGCGTGGACGGAGATCTGCTCCAGATGCGTCGCGCCGTCCACCTCCTCGACGGTCGCGAACCCGACCGGCGGGTCCCCGGCCACGAGGAACTCGGCGCCCTTCGCGATCATCTGCTCGGCGATGGTCGGCCCGGGCGGGAACACGATCCCGAGCGGCCGGAACAGGCGGTCGCCGGAGTCCTCGATGGACGGCAGCCCGGCCAGGTCCCCGGGCCGGGCGGGTCGGACGTCGTACTCCATCCCGCGAGCCTAGGACGCCGCGCGGGCGCACGGCCTCCCCTTTTTCACCGGACACGCGTCGCCCCCGAAACGCGTCCCCCCGAAACGCGTCGCCGCCGGCAACGCGTCGCCTTCGGAAACGCGTCGCCGCCGGAAACGGGTTGCCGGCGGCTCGAGGCGGATGCGACCGTGTCCGCCATGGCGACGGTGCGGCTGCTGGAGGTCGGGGACTGGGCCCTGTACCGGTCGGTCCGGCTGGCGTCCCTGGCCGAGTCACCTGACGCCTTCTGGTCGTCGCTCGCCCGCGAGGAGGCGTTCGCGCCGAGCGTGTGGCAGGACCGGCTCGCCGCCCGCAACACCTTCCTCGCCGAGAACGGCGACGGCCCGGCCGGCCTGGCCGCCGTCGTTCCCGACGAGGGCGCGGCGGCCGAGCTCGTCGGCATGTGGGTGGCGCCGTCCGCGCGCGGCCAGGGCGTCGGCGACCTCCTGGTCCGCGCCGCCCTGGACTGGACCGCCGAACGGGGCTTCGCCGAGCTGAGGCTCTGGGTCTTCGAGGGGAACCATCGCGCGGAGCGCCTCTACGCCCGGCACGGCTTCGCCAGGACGGGCCCCGCGAAGCCCGGCCGCCCCGGCAAGGACGAGCTTCAGTTCGAGATGGCCCGCGCCGCGCCCGCGCGGTAGCGCCTCACGCCGCCGCGTACCGCCGCAGGAACGGCCGGACCACCGGCAGTGCGAGGTCGAGGCGCAGGAACGCGTCCATATGGGAGCAGCCCGGAAGCTCCACCAGCGAGGCGTCCGGCACGGCCTCGGCGGTGCGGCGGATCCCCGGCAACCGGCGGTCGCGGTCCCCGGTGAGCAGCAGCACCGGCACGCCCGCCGCCGCCACGGCGCCGTCGACGCCGGGCCTTGCGGAGGCCCCGAGGGTCTGCGCGGCCAGCACCTCCGGGTCGACCGCGAGCATCGCGTCGCGCATCCAGCCGGGCAGGAAGCCCTGCCTCTCCGCCGCCTCGACGAACGGCGCGGCGCCCTTCTCGCGGCACAGCGCGGCCTCCTGCTCGACCTCCGCACGGGCGAACCCGACCTCGCCGCCGTGGGCGCCTCCGGCGATCAGGCAGGTGAGCCGTTCCGGGCGGCGGGCCAGCAGGTGGAGTCCGACGATGCCGCCCATCGAGGCGCCCCAGAAGGCCGACCGGCCGATGCCCTCGGCGTCCAGCACGGCGGCGACGTCGTCCGCCTGCCGCTCGACGCGGTAGGCGTCCGGGTCGAGCGGCGCGTCGCTCTCGCCGTAGCCGATCGCGTCGATGAGGACGAGCCGGTACTCCCCCGCCAGCGCGTCGACGTGGCCGCCGGAGCGCCAGACGCCGCGGTGGCCGAAGGATCCGTGCAGGAGCACCAGGGGCGGGCCGCTTCCCACGGTCTCCCAGGCGATGCGGCGTCCCTCGGGTCCGGTTCTGCGCATGCCCCGATCGTCCGCGCGGCCGCCGGTGATCGCCAGCCGTTTTCCCGCGGCGCGCGGCCCGCGCGGGCCACCTGAGACTGGCCGCGGCCCACCGGACGCCGGCCGCGAGCCACTGGGCCTCGGCCGCGGGCCACCCGGCACCGGGCGCGGGCTACCGGACGCCGGCCTCCTTCATCTCGCGGAGCTCGCGCTTGAGCTCCTTGATCTCGTCGCGGAGCCGGGCGGCGAGCTCGAACTGCAGGTCGGCGGCCGCCTGGTGCATCTGCTCGGTCATCTGCTCGATGAGGCCCTCCAGCTCCTCGCGGGGCCGGTCGCCGACCAGGTCGGCGGCGTGCCGGCCCACCTCCTTCGTGCGGGACGCGAGGCCGGGGACGGGCGCCTTGCCGCGGCTCTGCTGGCGGCCGGCGCCGCCGATGAGCGTCTCGGTGTCGGCGTCCTCGCGGGCGAGGGAGTCGAGGATGTCGGCGATCCGCTTGCGCAGCGCCGTCGGCTCGATGCCGTGCTCCTCGTTGTAGGCCTGCTGCTTGGCGCGGCGCCGGTTCGTCTCGTCGATCGCGCGCTCCATCGACGGGGTGACGGTGTCGGCGTACATGTGGACCTGGCCGGAGACGTTGCGGGCGGCGCGGCCGATCGTCTGGATGAGGGAGGTCTCCGAGCGCAGGAAGCCCTCCTTGTCGGCGTCCAGGATCGACACCAGCGACACCTCGGGCAGGTCGAGGCCCTCGCGCAGCAGGTTGATGCCGACCAGCACGTCGAACTCGCCGGCGCGCAGCTCGCGCAGCAGCTCGATGCGGCGCAGCGTGTCGACCTCGCTGTGCAGGTAGCGGACCTGGACGCCGAGTTCGAGGAGGTAGTCGGTGAGGTCCTCGGCCATCTTCTTGGTGAGGGTGGTGACGAGGACCCGCTCGTCGCGCTCGGTGCGCAGCCGGATCTCGTGGACGAGGTCGTCGATCTGCCCCTTGGTCGGCTTCACGACGATCTCCGGGTCGATCAGGCCGGTGGGGCGGATGACCTGCTCGACGACGTCGCCCTTGACCCGGTTCATCTCGTAGGGGCCGGGCGTCGCCGACAGGTAGACGGTCTGGCCGATGCGGTCGAGGAACTCCTCCCACTTCAGCGGCCGGTTGTCCATCGCGGACGGGAGCCGGAACCCGTGCTCGACCAGCATCCGCTTGCGGGACGCGTCGCCCTCGTACATCGCGCCGATCTGCGGGACGGTCTGGTGCGACTCGTCGATGACGAGGAGGAAGTCCTCGGGGAAGTAGTCGAGGAGGGTGTTGGGGGCGGTGCCGGGGCCGCGGCCGTCGATGTGCCGGGAGTAGTTCTCGATGCCGGAGCAGGTGCCGACCTGGCGCATCATCTCGATGTCGTAGGTGGTGCGCATGCGCAGCCGCTGCGCCTCCAGCATCTTGCCCTGCCGCTCCATGTCGGCGAGGGTCACCTCGAGCTCGGCCTCGATGTCGCGGATGGCGCGCTCCATGCGCTCCGGGCCGGCGACGTAGTGCGAGGCGGGGAAGACGTACAGCTCCTCGTCCTCGGTGATGACCTCGCCGGTGAGCGGGTGCAGGGTGGCGAGCTTCTCGATCTCGTCGCCGAACATCTCGATCCGGACGGCGAGCTCCTCGTACTGCGGGATGATCTCGATGGTGTCGCCGCGGACCCGGAACGTGCCGCGGGTGAACGCGAGGTCGTTGCGGCTGTACTGCATGCCGACGAGCTGGCGGAGCAGGTCGTCGCGGTCGATCTCCTGGCCGACGCGCAGCCGGACCATCCGGTCGACGTACTCCTGCGGGGTGCCGAGGCCGTAGATGCACGACACCGACGCGACGACGATGGTGTCGCGGCGGGTGAGCAGCGAGTTGGTCGCCGAGTGCCGCAGCCGGTCGACCTCGTCGTTGATCGAGGAGTCCTTCTCGATGTAGGTGTCGGTCTGCGGGATGTACGCCTCGGGCTGGTAGTAGTCGTAGTACGAGACGAAGTACTCGACGGCGTTGCCGGGCATCATCTCGCGCAGCTCGTTGGCGAACTGCGCGGCCAGCGTCTTGTTCGGCTGCATGACCAGGACGGGCCGCTGGAGCTTCTCGACCAGCCACGCGATGGTGGCGGTCTTGCCGGTGCCGGTGGCGCCGAGCAGCACCGAGTCCTTGTCGCCGCGCTCGACGCGCTCGGTCAGCCCGGCGATCGCCTGCGGCTGGTCGCCCGACGGCGTCATCTCGGTGACGACCTCGAACGGCGCCACGCGGCGCCGCAGGTCCGTGATCGGCCGCATGATCGCCCTCCCCCTGGTCTTTTCTTCGCTTGCCGCCCACTCTATGCAGCAGGTACGACAATCGCGGACCCCACGATATTTCCGCAGGTCAGCCCCGTGAAACGATCAGGAGGCGGGCAGCGGGAGGCGGGCCTTGACGGCGTAGCCGCCGCCGCGCGGCCCGGCCTCGAAGCTGCCGCCGAGGGCGGTGACCCGCTCCCGCAGGCCGACCAGGCCGTGCCCGCCGCTCGGCAGGTCGTGCGCGGGCGGCGCGGTGGGCGGGTCGTTGGCGATCTCCACCTCGATCGCCTCGGGGAGCAGGCCGAGCTCGACGCGGGTGTCGGCGGCGCCGGCGTGCTTGTGCACGTTGGTCAGGGCCTCCTGGACGAGCCGGTAGAGCGTCCGTCCCACCGCGCTGGGCATGGGGCGTTCCGCGCCGCGGACGGACAGGGCGACCCGCAGGCCCGCCGCGCCGGACTGGCCGATCAGCTCCCGCACGTGCTCCAGGGTGACCGCCTCCTGCGGGAGGGCCTCCTCGCCCTGCCGCAGGACGCCGATCACGTGCCGCAGCTCCTCCAGGGCCTGCCGGCCCATGTCGCCGATGACGGCGGCGGTCTCGGCGGCCCGCCCGGGGTCGCGGGCGGCGACGGCCTTGAGGGCGCCGGCGTGGACGACCATGACGCTGATCCGGTTGGCGACCACGTCGTGCATCTCGCGGGCGATGCGGGTGCGCTCCTCGCCCCGCGCGCGCTCCGCCAGGAGGTGCTGCTCGCGTTCCAGGCGTGCCGTGCGTTCCTGCAGCGAGGCCAGGAGCTGCTTGCGCGCGCCCATGTAGAGCCCCAGCAGGACGGGGACACCGGTGAACGTGATGCCGAAGATCGCCTGCGCGAGGAAGCTGTCGTTGCTCGACGTGGGCGGAGGGAAGGCGAGGCCGACGGCGTAGTTCAGGGCCGCGACCCCGAGGACGATCCGGCGGGACGCCGCGTAGGCCGCCAGCGAGTAGAGGATCACCAGGACGACGAACGCGCCGCCCCCGGTGACGGCGCTGAACACCATCGCGAAGACGGCCAGCGCGACGGGGTGCCTGCGCCGCACGACGATGCAGAGGCCGAGGACGACGCTGCACGCCGACGTGACGGTGTGCGGCAGCCAGAAATGCTGGGGGGAGAACCAGAGGAAGAGGCCGTCCAGAACCGCGAAGGACACGGCCAGGGTGACGTCCAGCGCGCGTGAACGCCGCGTCGGCCACGCCGCCGACCACCAGCCCCGCAGGTGCATGCGACGAGCCTATAGGCAGGCCAGGGGACCCGAACCGGCTCCGCAGGGCGGAGCCGGTTCGACCGGTCTTCGCCCAGGTGGCGGCGCAGGCGGGGGTCCCGGTGACGGGGGTGTGGCCCGGCGGTGCCCGCGACGCCCCGCCCGCAGGGCTTTCCCGCCGTCCCCGTGCTGTGGTTACGATGACGGCGCCGACTAGGACGGGGATGTCGCACACCATGACCCGCTTCGCCAACTGGCTCGGGAAGAACGCCGACGCCTTCATCGCGCTGCTGCTGGCGATCACCGTCGCGGTGCTCGGGCTCGGGGTGAACCTGCCGCACGAGGCGGAGATCACCAACAGCGCCATCCTGGCGGTGATCGCGCTGCTGGCCACCTCGGTGCTGCGCGACCGGGGCCGCCGCATCCCGGTGGAGGCCGAGGTCCGCGACACGCTGCGCGCGTCCGCGTCCACGCTCGACGAGCTGAGCGGCCGGCTGGCGCACATCGAGGAGTTCGAGAGCGTGCTGGCGGGCACCAAGCGGGCGCTGGACGAGACGGCGGTCGTGCGGGTGATCGGCGGCGGGCAGGTCGCGCAGGTGCTGGAGGAGGCGCGCCGCGACACCGACCGGTGGTTCTTCAAGGGCGGCACCGGGACCTACATCCGCGCCAAGACGCTGCCCGAGTGCGTGGCGGCCGCCCGCAGGGACCGGCGCACGCTGCTGTTCCGGCTGGAGATCCTCGATCCCACGAACGTGGAGGTGTGCGAGGCGTACGCGCGGCACCGGCGCTCGGTGTCGGACTCGCCGGACGCGACGGGCGAGAAGTGGACGCTGGAGCGCACCCGCAAGGAGGCGTACGCGACGCTCCTGGCGGCGTGCTGGCACAAACAGCGCTTCGGGATGCTCGACATCGACATCGGCCTGGCGCGAACGATGACGACGCTGCGCTACGACCTGGCGTCGTCGCGGCTGGTGGTGACCCGCGACGACCCGCGCGGCGAGGCGCTGGTGGTCGACAACGACAAGTTCTACTACAGCTGGGTGAGCGCCGAGCTGCAGACGAGCCTGGACCAGGCGCGCCGGGTGCCGGTGGAGCAGGCGCGGCTGGCGCCGCTGGACGACGAGCCGACCGTCGAGGAGGTCCGCAAGCTCTTCGAGGTGATCGGGATCGAGCTGGCGCACTCCTACACCGACCGGGACGTCATCGAGATCATCCGGAAGGCGCTGCGCGCGAAGGACCCGTACGAATGACCGGGCCGCGTCCCCGGCCGCGGGGAGGACGTGGCGGGCCGGGATGAGGTACGAGGAGATCCGCGGGGAGATCCGCGCCGGCCGGGCCGCGCGGACGCTGCCGGCGTGGGCGGAGCGGGTCCTGGAGGACGTCGTCGCGGGCCGCTCGCCGGTCGCGGCGGTGCGCCACCCCCTGGGCTTCCTGTGCCTGCCGGTGGAGCGCAGCGGCGATCTCGGCGTGTGCCTGCACATCTGGACGCCGGAGGTGCGGCCCGCCCCGTCGACGACGTCGCCGGTGCACTGCCACAGCTGGGACCTGCTCAGCTTCGTCCTGTACGGGACGGTGCGGAACGTCCGGATGGACGTCCTCGACGAGCCGGGCGCGGCTCCGGGCGGCGCCGCGGCGGCGGAGAGCGCCGGGCAGGTGTTCGAGGTGGTGAGCAGCGGCGACGTGGACGAGCTGCGGGCGACGGGCCGCGCCGTCCGCTACCGTCCGGGCCCTTCGACGACGCACCGCACCGGGGAGTCGTACACGCTGCCCGCGGGGGTGTTCCACAGCACGCTGATCGAGGACGGCCTGGACGCGGCGACGGTGGCGCTGGGGCGGCAGACGCCCGGCGGCGGGGACCTGTCGCTCGGTCCGCTGGACGTCCCGACGCACCGGGTGCGGCGCTCCCGGTCCGATCCCGGCGACACGGTGCGGGCGCTGCGGCGCTCGGCGCACCGGATCGCGACCGCGCATCCCGGTCCCGCCGGGGTCGCGCCCCTGCCCGACGAACCGCCGTCCTCCGGCCCGTACGGGCGCCGGCACCGCTCGGCCCGCCGGTAGGCGGGCCCGTCAACGACTGGAGAGGCCCCGATGAGAACCGGCACCCCGTCACCGGCCCTCCCGGTCGATCTCTCGGAGGCCCGCCGGGTGGCGGTCGAGGCGGCGGAGGCGGCGGGGACGCTGCTGCGGTCGCGGGTGGACGGGCCGGTGGAGGCCCGCCCGAAGGGCACGGCCGGGGACGTGGTGACGGAGCTGGACACGGCCGCCGAGTCGCTGATCCTGGAGCGGCTGCGCGCGTCGTATCCGGGGCACCGGATCATCGCGGAGGAGTCCGGGATCCTGGACGGCGCGCCGGGCGAGGAGATGGTGTGGCTCGTCGATCCGCTGGACGGCACCAACAACGTCGCCATCGGGATGCCGGTGTACGCGGTCGGCCTGGCGCTGTGTGCGCGCGCGGAGCCGGTGTTGGGCGTCGTCCATGACCCGGTGACGGGGCGGACCTGGTCCGCGCTGAACGGCGGGGGCGCGCAGGGCCCCGACGGGGCGCCGCTCACGCTGCCGGAGCGCCCGCGTCCGGGGCGGGAGCGCAATCCGGTGCTGGCGTGGACGCAGGGCCACCAGGTGGGGCCGGGCGACGCCGAGGCGTTCGGGCTGCGCTCGCGGGTGGAGGCCGGGTGCGCGCGGATGCTGCAGCTGTGGGCGCCGCTGGTGGGGTGGGCGATGCTGGCGCGCGGCGACATCGACGGGTTCGTCGGCTACCTGCCGGAGATCGTGGACCTTCCGGCGGGGGCGCTGCTGGCGGCGGAGGCGGGCGCGGAGCTGCGCCGCCTGGACGGGGCGCCGTACGAGCTGGGCATCGACCGGCCGCCGTCGGAGCTGAGCTTCGTCGCGGCGCGTCCGGAGCTGCTCGACCGCCTGCTGGAGACGGCCGCCTGGAGCGTCCCCTCCCCTTGAGCAGCCCCTCCCCTTGAGCAGCCCCTCCCCCTGAGCCTGCCCTCCCCCTGAACCTCACTGGGGCGCGTCAGCGGGTGAGCAGCAGCGTCCCGACGGCGGCGGCGCAGCCCAGGACCGCGAGGGCCGCTCCGGTCAGGACGAACTTGCGCATCGGGACCCGGACGTCCCAGCGGCGGCACCACTCGAACCACAGGAGCGTGGCGAGCGACCCCCACGGGGTGATGACGGGCCCCACGTTCGTGCCGGCGAGCAGCGAGAGCAGCTGGTCCTTGTTGGCCGCGGGCACGGCGGACTCGCCCGCGACGTAGGCGGGCAGGTTGTTCAGGACGTTCGACAGCCCCGCCCCCGAGAAGGCGGCGCGGAACGCTCCCGAGGCGCCGTCGTCGGTGCCGACGAGCGCGCGCATCGCGTCGTCGAGGCCGTAGCGCTCCAGCGTGGGGACGACCAGGAACAGCCCGGTGACGAACACCATCAGCTGCCACGGGATCAGCGCCGGGCGCAGCGCCGAGCGGTCCCGCACGGCGAACGCCGCGACGGCCACCGCGGCGGCCACCGTGGTCGCTATGCCGAGCTGGATCCCGGTGTGGACGCCCGCCAGGATCGCGCCGATGAACAGCAGGCACGCGACGCCGGTCGCGGAGAACAGCACCCGGTCGCGCACGGGGACGGGTTCCGGCGGGTCGTAGGCGTCCTCTCCGCGCATGCGGCGCCGCCAGTAGAACACCCACAGCAGCGCCATGGTGACGGCCAGGACCGCCGCCTGCGGCAGCCACATCCGCGCGGCGAACGCGGGGGTCTCCAGGGCCACGCGGTCGGAGGCGAGCAGGTTCGTCAGGTTGGAGACCGGCAGCAGCAGGCTGGCGGTGTTGGCGAGCCACACGGTCGTCATGGCGAGCGGCAGAGCCGCGATCCGCGCGCGCGCCGCGAGCGCCAGCATGACGGGCGTGAGCAGTACCGCCGTCGTGTCGAGGTTGAGGAAGATGGTGTTGACCGACGCGAACGCCACGCACAGCAGGAACAGGGCGGCATAGCGGCCGCGCCCGGCGCGCGCCACCCGCTGGGCGATGGCGTCGAAGACGCCGGCCTCCTTGGTCAGCTCCGCGAGCACGATGATCGCGAACAGGAACAGCAGCAGCGGCGCGATGCGCCCGACGCTGGAGCGCGCGGTCTCGGCGGGCAGCGCACCGGTCGCGACGAAGACGAGGCCGAGCGCGAGGACGCCGATGCGGATCCAGTCGAGAACGCCCAGCGAGCGGGCCGCGCGGCGGACGGTCTCGATCGGGGGCGACACGCGCGCCATGATCCCATAACCCGGCCGGTGCGCCGGCGGCTCACCGGGCCGATGCGCTCGAGATCGCCTTCCCAGGCGCGATACTGGCGGCATGACTCCCCCCGGCGGCCGTCCACGGCAGGAGCGTCCCACCGACTTCTTCATCAGCTACTCCCCCGCGGACGAGCGGTGGGCGTCCTGGATCGCCTGGCAGCTGGAGGCGGCCGGGCACCGGACGATGATGCAGGCGTGGGACTTCGTGCCCGGCACGAACTTCATCGACTTCATGGACCGGGGGCTGTCGGAGGCCAAGGCCGTGGTGGCGGTCCTGTCGCGCAACTACCTGCGCTCGCGGTACGGCCGGCTGGAATGGATGGCGGCGCTGCGGGCCGACCCGGACGACCCGGCCCGCAAGCTCGTCACCGTCCGGATCGAGGACTGCCCCATCGACGGGCTGCTGTCGACGATCACCTACGTGGACCTGGTCGGCGTCGACGACCCCGACGAGGCGCGCGGGCTGCTGATGCGGCGCATCCAGGAGGCGCTGGTCGGCCACGCGCGCCCCTCGGACGGCCCGGGCTTCCCGGGGGGCGGGCGGGGGGCCGCGGGCGGCCCCGCGGCGATCGTGGGCCGCCTGGAGGGCGACGGTCCCGCCGGGGACGGGCTCGCCGGGGACAGGCTCGCCGGGCCGGGGCGCCCGGAGCCGGTCGGCGAGCGCCCGGCGCGCCGCGCGCCGGTGGCGGCGCCGGCGTTCCCCTCCGCGCGCGGCGGTGAGGAGCGCCGCGAGCGGCTGAGCGTGCTGCACGTGTCGGGCCCGCGGTTCGGCCGGACCCTCGCCGAGCCGGGCGAGCCGACGACGGCGGCGGAGCTGCAGGACCGCATCTGGAGCGACGTGACCCGGCTCGCCGACGCCGGCGTCCCCCGCCCGGACCTGCTGGTCGTCACCGGCAACCTCACCCACTCCGGCAGCCGCAAGGAGTTCGCCGAGGCGCTGTCGTTCCTGACGAGCCTGCGCGCCCTGCTCGGCCTGGAGGCGCAGCGCGTCGCGGTGGTGCCGGGCACGCACGACGTGACCCGCGCGGCCTGCCAGGCGTACTTCTCCAGCTGCGAGGCCGACGACATCGAGCCGCAGCCGCCCTACTGGCCGAAGTGGCGGCACTTCGCGAACCTGTTCAAGGAGTTCTACCAGGGCCTCGACGCGCTGATCTTCGACAGCGCGCAGCCCTGGACGCTGTTCCCCGTCCCCGACCTGAAGGTCGTCGTGGCGGGGCTCAACTCGACGCTCCCGCAGTCGCACCGCGAGGAGGACCGGTACGGGCGGGTGGGGCAGGCGCAGGCGGCCTGGTTCAACGAGCGGCTCCGCCACTTCGAGGACGAGGGATGGCTGCGGCTCGGCGCGGTGGAGCACACGCCCATCGCCGGGGAGCCGGGGGCGCTGCGCGACCCCGAGACGGTGGAGACGCTGCTGAGCGGCCACGTCAACCTGTTCTTCCAGGGCACCGAGTCCGATTTCGGCGCCGTGCCGCTGCTCGGCTCCGGCGTCCCGTCCGTCCCGGCGCTCGGCCCCGGCCGGCACCAGACCGTCGTGCTGCGCCCGGACGGCCTGGAGCGGTGGATCCCCGAGGACGCCGCCAGGCGCGGCCCCGAGCGCCTCGCCGTCGCCTGGTCGAAGACCGCGGGAACGTTCCCGCCCCGGGCGGAGGCGGCGGGACCGGCCGGCCCCCTCCCCGGGCTCGGCGCCGGCGAGGTCCCGGACCGCCCCGCCGACCCGGCGCCCGACCCCACGGCCCGGCTGCTGGACCGGCTCACCGAGGCGTGCGAGACCCGGTTCGAGCGCGCGACGATCCGGCGCGTCGTCCCGCCGCCCCGCGAGGACGGCCGCGCCGACCCGCCGCACCTGCTGCTCACCCACCTGGAGGACGGGTTCGTCCGGCAGTACCGGATCGGCGCGCACGTCGGGCAGGTGACCGCGGAGGACGTGGACGCGTTCGTCCGGCACGTGCACGCCGACGGCGCCGACCACGGGTCGGAGCTGGTCTACCTCGGTCCGGCGCCGCCGCGGTCGCTGCGCGAGGACGCGCTGCGCCGCGGCATCCGGGTCCGCAGCCTCACCGAGTTCCAGGGGCTCCTCGACCTGTCGGAGTACGTGTCGGCGCAGACGGCGCGGCTGTCGGCGGGCGGGCTGTACCCGCCGTCGCTGTACGTCCCGCAGCGGTACCGGGAGCTGGACCGGTTCCGCCCGGACGCGCCGTCCGCCGAGACCTCCGGTGCGCCCGCCGCCGAGACCCCCGGCGGGGCGTCCGGCGGGGCGTCCGGAGCCGGCGTCGGCGTCGAGGAGGACGTCGTCGGGGAGATGCTGCGGCTGCTGGCCGCCGACCACGGCCGGTTCCTGCTGCTGCTGGGCGACTTCGGCCGCGGCAAGACGTTCGCGCTGCGCGAGCTGGCCCGCCGCATCCCCGAGGAGCTGCCGCACGTCGTCCCGATCCTCATCGAGCTGCGCGCCCTCGACAAGGCGCACTCGGTGGACGGTCTCGTCGCCGCGCACCTGGCGAACCACGGCGAGGAGCTGATCGACCTCAAGGCGTTCCACTACATGCTGCGGCAGGGCCGCATCGTGCTGCTGTTCGACGGGTTCGACGAGCTGGTCACCCGGGTGACCTACGACCAGGCCGCCGACCACCTCGACACCCTGCTCCAGGCCGCGCAGGACAAGGCGAAGATCGTCGTGGCGAGCCGCACCCAGCACTTCAAGTCGCAGGCGCAGGTGCTCACCGCCCTCGGCGAGAAGGTCGGGGTGCTGCCGCACCGGCGCGTCCTCGGGCTGGAGGAGTTCACGCCCCGGCAGGTCCGCTCGTACCTGGTCAACCGGTACGGCGACGAGGAGGCCGCCGACGCCCGCCTCGGCCTGCTGTCGGGCATCGAGGAACTGCTCGCGCTGACCTCCAACCCCCGCATGCTCAGCTTCATCGCCGACCTCCCCGAGGACCGGCTCCGCGCCGTCGCGCAGGCCCGCACCACGGTCAGCCCCGCCGACCTCTACCAGGAGATTTTGTCGTCGTGGCTGGCGTACGAGGCCGAGCGGGTCCGCGGCACCGGCGGGCCGTCCGGGCTCGCCGTCGACGACATGTGGGAGGCGGTCGGCACGCTCGCGCTGCGGCTGTGGGAGGGCAACGAGCAGTTCCTGCGCCTCGCCGAGCTCGCCGACGTCGCCGACACCCTCACCGGCCTCGCCGAGGGACGCCTGTCGCCGCACCAGGTGACGCACGCGGTCGGCGCCGGCAGCCTGCTCGTCCGCACCGACGAGGGCCTGTTCGGGTTCATCCACGGCTCGGTGGTGGAGTGGCTCGTCGCCCGGCACATCGCCGACGCGTTCGCCCGCGGCGCCGTCCCCGCCGCGCTGAGCCGCCGCGCGCTGTCCCAGCTCACCGTGGACTTCCTCTGCGACCTCGCCGACACCCGCGCCTGCCAGGACTGGGCCGCCGGCGTCCTCGCCGACCCCGGCGCCGACGACACCGCCCGCGCCAACGCCATCCGCGTCACCACCCGGCTGCGCACCCCCGCCCGCACCGACCTGCGCGGCGCCCGCCTGCAGGGCGAGGACCTGTCCTACCGCGACCTGCACGAGGTCGACCTGACCGGCGCCGACCTCACCGACGCGCAGCTCGTCGGCGCGAACCTGTCGCGCGCGGTGCTGCGGGACGCCTCGCTCGCCGGGGCGCGGCTCGACGAGGCGAAGCTGACCGGCGCGGACCTGCGCGGCGCCGACCTGTCCCGGGCCCGGCTCGCCCGCGCCGACCTGCGCGACGCCGCCATCGAGGGCAGCCGCTGGACGCGCGCCGCGCTCGTCGACGCCGCCCTGCCCGACCGGATCGCGACCGCGCCGGAGCTGCGCGAGGCCGCCATCGCGCCCGGCCGCCCCATCGACATCCAGGTCGCGCCCGCCGCCGTCGGCGTCCCCTACGGCTTCCACTTCCAGACCAGCCGGCTGCCGCAGCCGCTCGCCTACAGCCCCGGCGGGTCCGTCCTCGCCGTCGGCAGCGAGGACGGCGGCGTCCTCGTCTGCGACGCCGTCACCGGAACCCCGCTGCGCACCCTCCAGGGCCACCGCGACCGCGCCTACGCGGTGGCGTTCGACCGCGACGGCGACCTCCTCGCCAGCGGCTCCGCGGACGGCACCGTCCGCATCTGGGACCTCGCGAGCGGACGCTGCCGGCACACCCTCACCGTCCACCCCGAAGGCGTGTGGCCCGTCGTCGTCGGCGGGCACGCGCCCGCCGGCGGGAGCCTGGTGGCGGCGGGCGCCGCCGACGGCACGATCCGGATCTGGGACGCCGCCACCGGCGAGCACCTCCACGACCTGTCCGGGCACACCGCGCCCGTCTACACCGCCGTGTTCGACCCCGCCGGCTCCCTCATGGTCACCGGCGACGCGGGCGGCACCCTGCGGGTCTGGGACCTCGCCACCGGCGCGCTGCGGCGCGAGCTGACCGGCCACCGCGGCGCCGTGTTCCGCGCCGTGTTCCACCCCGGCGGCTCGGTGCTGGCGGCCGGCGACGAGGCCGGCGTCGTCCGGCTCTGGGACATCCGCACCGGCGAGATCCGCCAGGAGCTGCTCGGCCACACCGGCCGCGTCTACGCCATCGCGTTCCACCCCGGCGGCGACCTGCTGGTCACCGGCGACACCGACGGGTCCGTCCGGCTCTGGGAGGACGGCCGGCCCCGCGCCGCCCTCACCGGCCACGGCGGCGGCATCTACCAGGCCGCCTTCAGCCCCGACGGCGGCCGCCTCGCCACCGCCGACAGCGCCGGGTCCGTCCGGCTGTGGGACCCCGCGACGGGCCGGCAGCGCCTGGAGCTCGCCGGGCACCGCGGCGCCGTCTGGCCGTTCGCGTTCCGCCCCGACGGCCACCAGCTCGCCACCAGCAGCAACGACGGCACCGCCCGGCTGTGGGACGCCGAGACCGGCCAGTGCCGGACGGTGCTGCGCGGCCACGGCCGCCGCGTCACCGGCGTCGCGTTCAGCCCGGACGGCGGGCTGCTGGCCTCCAGCGGCAACGACGGCCTCGTCCGGCTGTGGGAGCCGCGGACCGGCCGGATGGTCCGGGAGCTGCGCGGCGCCGCCGACAATCTCACCTCCGCCGCGTTCAACGGCCGCGACTCCCAGCTCGCGACCGCCACCAACGACGGCGGCGTCCACCTGTGGCAGGCCGGCACCGGCACGTTCGAGCGGGAGCTGAACGTCGAGACCGACCACGTGTGGGCGCAGGCGTTCGCGCCCGACGGCGACGTCCTCGCCACCGCCAACGACGACGACAGCGTCCGGCTCTGGTACTGGACGAGCGGCCGCGAGATCGTCAACCTCGCCGACCACCGCGGCCGGGTCCGCTCCATCTGCTTCCACCCCGGCGGCGACGCCGTCGCGACCGGCTGCGACGACGGCGTGGTCCGGCTGTGGGAGCCCCGCACCGGCGAACTCCTCCGGATGCTGCGCGGCCACGCCGACCGCGTCTACCAGGTCGCGTTCGCGCCGTCCGGCGACGTCCTCGCCAGCGCCAGCAACGACGGCACCGTCCGGCTGTGGGACCCGTCATCCGGCGAGGCGCTGCACGAGCTGCGCGGCCACGTCGGCCGCCTGTGGACGACCGCGTTCCACCCGTCCGGGGAGATGCTCGCCAGCGCCGGCGACGACCTCGTCGTCCGGCTCTGGGACCCCGCGACCGGCCGGCCGCTGCACACCCTCACCGGCCACACCCGGCGCGTCTGGTCGGCGGCGTTCAGCCCCGACGGGACGCAGCTCGCCACCGCCGGCGACGACGGCGCCGTCATCCTGTGGGACGTCTCCGACCGCGCCGCCCCGGTCCGCCGCGCGACCCTCCTCGGCCTCGCCGAGGGCTGGGCCGCGCTCGCGCCCGACGGCCGCTACAAGTGGGAGGGCAACGCCACCGCCGAGTTCTGGTACGCCGTCGGCATGTGCCGCTTCGAACCCGGCGAGCTCGACGACTACCTCCGCGAGGTCCGCCAGCTCCCCATGGACGCGGTGTTCTAGCAAGCTCGGCCCAAGAGCCTCGCCTGGGGCTCGGCTCTTGACCGTGCTTGTGCGAGCGCGAACTCGCTTCGCGAGCTTCCCGGTGGGGGCTCGCCTTCGGCATCGCCCCCACCGGTCAGATAGCGCGCTCGCGTGACGGCTCAGGTCTGGCTCGTGACGGGTCAGGGGTGCTCGTGACGGCTCAGGGCCGCTGGTGACGGGTCAGGGCCGCTCGTGTGACGGGTCAGGGCCGCTCGCTTGCGGGCTTGTCGGCGGCCTGGCGGGTGAGGGTCTCCCAGAGGGCGTCGACCTGGGACTTCAGGTCGTCCAGGGTGCCGGAGTTGTCGATCACGTGGGTGGCGACGGCGCGGCGCTGCTCGCGGGTGGCCTGGTTCGCCATGCGGGCGCGGGCGTCCTCCTCGGTCATGCCGCGCCGGGACGTCAGCCGGTCCAGCTGGGTCTCCTCGGGCGCGTCCACGACCACCACCGCGTCGTACATGCCGGCGAGGCCGTTCTCCGCCAGCAGCGGGACGTCGTAGACGACGATCGCGTCGGCGGGCGCGGCGTCCATGAGCTCCTGCATCCGCTCCCCGACCAGGGGGTGGACGATGGCGTTCAGCGCGGCGAGCCGGTCCGCGTCGGCGAACACGATCCTGCCGACGCGCTCCCGGTCGAGGGCGCCGGACGGCAGCAGCACCTCCTCGCCGAACTCGGCGACGACCGCGGCGAGACCCGGCGTGCCCGGCTCGACCACCTCGCGGGCGATCTTGTCGGCGTCGATGACCACCGCGCCGCGCTCGTCCAGCCGCGCGGACACCTCGCTCTTGCCCGACCCGATTCCGCCGGTGAGTCCCACTTTCAGCACGCGCCCACCCTAGCGCCGGCGGGCCCGGCCGCGGATCAGGGGGTTTCGGCGGGGACGAGGGTCTTGCGCATGTGCACGAGCGTCAGGTGCGCGGCGACCCGCTCGCGGTGCGTCTCGGCGTAGCCGAGCCGCCGGTACAGGCGCAGGTTGCCTTCGCTGAGGTGCCCGGTGAACAGCACGCACGCGTCGGCGCGGCCCGCGACGCGCTCCTCCAGCTCCCGCATCAGCCGCCCGCCGATCCCGCGGCCCTGCAGGTCCGGCGCGACGACGAGCCGCCCGACCAGGCAGGTGTGGTCGCTGAACTGGGCGCGGACGGCACCGGCCATCCGGCCGCCGAGCACCGCCTTCAGCACCACGGCGTCGCCCTCCAGCACCTTGCGGAGCTGCTCCAGCGACTCCACCAGCGGCGGGATGAACGGGTCGCCGTACAGCTGCGCCTCGGAGACGTAGGCGGCGCGCTGCAGCGTCAGCAGCTCGCCGGCGTCGGCGGGCACCGCCGCCTCGACCGTCGCCGTGCTCGCGTCCCCGCTCCCGGGCCCCGCGTCCCGCATGGTCGCCTCACTTCCCGATCCGGAGCGTCACCGCGACCGGATAGTGGCCGGACGCCCCCGAACGGGGAACGTCGTAGTCGGTGAACATCACCCCGTCGGAACCGAAGACGTAGTCGGTGCGGTCGCCGTCGACGGAGGTCGGGGACGCGTCGCCGCCGAGCGCGGCGTTCCGCAGGTCCGTCCCGTCGGTCATGCCGGCGACCTCGGGGCTTCCGGGCCCGGCGCCGAAGTCGCCGCCGATGACGGTCCGGGGCGCGCCGCCCCAGGCGCGCAGCAGCGCCGCCACCTCGCGGGACCGCTCGCCGCTCTGCCCGTCGCCGCCCTGCAGGCGGGTCGACCAGACGTCCATCGTGCTGCCGCCGACGGCCAGCCGCGCCCACACGTACCCGCGGATCTGCGACCAGTCGCCCTTCTGCATCCGGCCCGTGCCGGAGCTGCGGACGGGCAGCGAGGTCAGGATCGCGTTGCCGAACTGGCCGTCCGCCGCGGGCCCCCAGATCAGCTTCATGCCGAGCCGCCGCGACAGCCAGACGCCGAGGTCGGCGGTGCCCGACAGCAGCGACCCGCGGCTCGCCTCCTGCAGCAGGACGACCTGGGCGCGCTGCCCCTCGATGGTGCGGGCGACGCCCTCGGGGTCCAGCCGCCCCTTCTGGTTGATGGCGTCCTCGATGTTGTAGCTGAGCAGGCGGACCTGGCCGGGGACGGGCCCGGCCTTCGCCGTCCCGTCCGGCGCGGCCACCGTGAACACCACGGTGCCGAGCAGCAGGGCGAGCGCGGCGGCGCCGCCGGTCAGCGCGCGCAGCGGCGCGCGCGCGGGCAGCGGACCGCCCCGGGCCGCCGCGGCGGCCGCGAGCCCGCCGAGGGCGATGCCCGCGACGCCCGGCAGGACGTTGTTCGGGAACGGCAGCGGCGACAGCGCGCTGACCTGGTACGGGACGAGCAGGACGAGGATCAGGAAGCCGCCGAGGGCGGCGCCCACGTCGATCCGCCAGACCGGCCCGCCGGTCCCGGCGCGGCGCAGCGGCGCCCGGCACGCCACCGCCAGCAGCCACGCCGACAGCACCTGCCCGAGGACGACGATCGGCACGACCTCGATGCCGGTGACCGCGTACGTCCCGGCGACCGCGCCGGCGCCGACGCCGAGCACGGTGCCGCCGAGCACGCAGACCCCGCCGGGGACGGCGCGGACGGCGAGCCCGGACGCCAGGAACGCCAGCGCCAGGCCCTGCCCGACGACGATCGCGATGTGCGCGGCGGTCAGCGACTGCCAGCCGGACGAGGCGACGAACGCGGGGCTGGCCAGCACCAGCACCTGCAGCGCGAGGAACGGCCCGAACGCGGCGGCGCCCATCGCGTCCCGCCAGGACAGGCCCGGCGCCGTGACCGGCCCGGACGACAGCTCCCGGTACAGGGCGGCGGCGCCGAGCGCCACGAACGCCAGGCACGCCGCCCACGGCCCGATCCCGCTCCGCCACACCGGGTCCCAGGTGGCGAAGCACATCCGGACCGCGGTGTCGGCGGACAGGCCCGCGACGGTCGCGGTGGCGAACCCGACGCCGGACAGCCCGCGCGCCCCCTCGAACAGCGCCGCGACCGCGATCATGCCGATGGCGGTGCCGACGAACGCCAGCCAGGTCTGCGGGCCGATCGCCTGGGCGAGCAGCCGGACGGCGAACAGCCCGCCGACGCCGGCCAGCAGCAGCCCGCTCGGCCCGGCGGCGCGGCGCACCAGCGGCGCGGCGAACCCGGCGAGGTAGACCGCCAGCACGGCGATCGCGGCCACGCCCATGCCGGCGTCGTCGGCGAAGTGGTCGAGCTGGGGAAGCGAGAAGCGCAGGGTCTGCGCGAGCACCGCGACCGTGATCGCGATGAGCGTCAGCCGGGCGGGCCCCTGCGGGACGATGGACGGCCCCTGCGCCGCCGGGCCGCCGATCTTCGTGCCTACTTCTGTGCTGGCCAATTGAACGAGTGCTCCCGGGGGACGAGCGGACCTTCGGGGGTGGCGGCGGCGCGGCACTGCGCGGCCCCTGCGGACTCTACGGCCCCGGCGGGCGCTTCGCGGGCGAAACCCGCCGGGAGCGGAACCGATCACACCACCGGACGATCATACGGGCCCGCGCGGGGCCGGCGGGACGGGCGGGACGGGGTCCCGCCGCACGATCCCGCGGTCGGCGCGGTCGGCGCGGTCGGCGCGGTCGGCTCTGCGGAGGACGCCGCCGGGCTCGGTCGGCGGCGCCCGGTCCGCGGGACGGTGCCGCCGGGGCCGGGCGAGGACGTCCGGGCGCGGGCGAGGCCGCCGGGTCCGCGGGCGCAAAAGCGGCCACGGCCGGGGGCGATCCAGGGATCGCGCTCCGGCCGTGGTCGTGGCGGCCCGCCGGGCCGCCGCCGTCAGTGCGGGGTCAGTGACGGATCACTGGCCGCCGGACAGCTTCTCCCGCAGCGCGGCGAGGGCCTCGTCGGTGGCCAGCGCGCCACCGCCCGACTCGCTCTCCCCGCCGCCGGAGTAGGAGGTCTCGCCGCCGCCGGTCGCGGGGCCGGTCTCGGCCTCCGCCTCGGCCTTGCGGGCCTCCTCGATCTGCTTGCGGTGGGCGTCGAAGCGGGCGCGGGCCTCGGCGTACTGCCGCTCCCAGGTCTCGCGCTGCTCGTCGAAGCCCGGCAGCCACTCGCCCGTCTCGGCGTCGAAGCCCTCGGGGTACTTGTAGTTGCCCTGCTCGTCGTACTCCGCCGGCATGCCGTACAGGGTCGGGTCGAAGTCCTCTTCCTCGATCCCCGCGGCGCCCTCGTTGGCCTGCTTGAGCGACAGGCTGATCCGCCGCCGGTCGAGGTCGATGTCGATGATCTTCACGAAGATCTCGTCGCCGACCTGGACGACCTGCTCGGGGATCTCCACGTGGCGCTCGGCCAGCTCGGAGATGTGCACCAGGCCCTCGATGCCCTCCTCGACCCGGACGAACGCGCCGAACGGCACCAGCTTGGTGACGCGGCCCGGCACGACCTGGCCGATCTGGTGGGTGCGGGCGAACTGCTGCCACGGGTCTTCCTGGGTCGCCTTGAGCGACAGGGAGACGCGCTCGCGCTCCATGTCGACGTCCAGGACCTCGACCGTGACCTCCTGGCCGACCTCGACGACCTCGGAGGGGTGGTCGATGTGCTTCCAGGACAGCTCGGAGACGTGCACCAGGCCGTCGACGCCGCCGAGGTCGACGAACGCGCCGAAGTTGACGATCGAGGAGACGACGCCCTTGCGGACCTGGCCCTTCTGCAGGGTGTTGAGGAAGGTCTGGCGGACCTCGCTCTGCGTCTGCTCCAGCCAGGCGCGGCGGGACAGGACCACGTTGTTGCGGTTCTTGTCCAGCTCGATGATCTTCGCCTCGAGCTCGCGGCCGACGTACGGCTGCAGGTCGCGGACCCGGCGCATCTCGACCAGCGACGCGGGCAGGAAGCCCCGCAGGCCGATGTCGAGGATGAGACCGCCCTTGACGACCTCGATGACCGTGCCGGTGACGATGCCGTCCTCGTCCTTGATCTTCTCGATCGTGCCCCAGGCGCGCTCGTACTGGGCGCGCTTCTTGGACAGGATCAGCCGGCCTTCCTTGTCCTCCTTCTGGAGGACGAGGGCCTCGACGTGATCGCCGACGGCGACGACCTCGTTGGGGTCGACGTCGTGCTTGATGGACAGCTCGCGCGAGGGGATGACGCCCTCGGTCTTGTAGCCGATGTCGAGGAGGACCTCGTCACGATCGACCTTGACGACGGTGCCTTCGACGATGTCGCCGTCGTTGAAGTACTTGATGGTCTCATCGATCGCCGCGAGGAAGGCTTCCTCGGACCCGATGTCGTTGACCGCTACCTGCGGGGTGGTCGAGGTGGCCTCGGTGCTACTCGTCATGTGTCGGCTGGCTCCGGTACGGACATGGAAGTCGTTATGGGTTGTGCGCGGAGGGCCGTCCGCCCTGCCGAGAACCGGAAGGAACGCGGTGCTGACCGCGTCAGTGAACCGAACCGATGTCGCCGACCTGACCGAGCGCGAGCCTGCTCCGTCCGAAGCGCGCGCAGGCCCACAGCGCAGCGATCAGAATATGGGACGCGGCGCGCCTGGTCAATCCGGTGCGTACGCCGCCCGCCCGCGCGCATCAGTAGACCCGCGCCCAGGCCCGGTACGGCTTGCCCAGCCGGTCCTCGAGCATATTGGGAAACGTCACCGTGTTCGGGTCACCGTCAGATGTGTACCGCTCATCGGGGTGCTTGTCCAGATAGTCGAGCCAGGCCGTCGAGCAGAACTGCTTGCAGTCGTCCTCTTTGATCTTGCCCTCGGACCGCACCCGGTCGATCGCCCACCGGTCGAACTTCGCGTCGAACGGCGACACCGACGGCCGCCACCCCGCCAGGAAGATCCCCTGGAAGGCGTACGAGCCGTCCTTCTTCTCCGCCCACGCCGTCTTGTGCGGGGCGACCCCGAACGGGTAGGCGAACGTCGTCGTGTGCGTCCCCGTCATCTTGACGATCTCGTCCTCCATGCCGCCGATCTCCTTGTACACCTGGTCCTTGGACAGGTGCGACAGGTCGGGGTGCGACAGGGTGTGGTTGGCGATCTCGTACCCGTGCTGGGTGAGCCACTTCAGGCCCGCGGCGGCCTGCACGCCGCTCATCCCGAACAGGTCCTTGTTCAGGTAGAACGTCGCCGTCGGGCGGAACCCCGGGTTCTCCCGCGCCACCTGCTCGATGACGCCGACCGCCGTGTCGGGATTCGGGTTGCCCTGCGGGTCCAGCCCGAAGTGCCCGGGCGTGCTGTCGTCGAAGGTGAGCACGACCGGGTGCTTGCCGGCCGGGACGTCGATCCGCCCGCTGACGAACTGCGCCGCGGTGATCGGCACGTAGCCGTCCTTGGCGAGCCGCGTCAGCTCGTCGTGCAGCTCCTTGGTCGAGCGGTCCAGCGACTGCTCCGGCTTGACCATGATCCGGTGGTACATCAGCACCGGGATCTGGCCCAGCTCGTCGGCCTTCGCCTGCACCGCCGCGGGCGTCGCGGCCGCGAGCCGGACGGGCTCCGCCGCCGCCGCGCTCGCCGACGCGCTCGGGGACGCCGCCGCACCGGGCGGCGGGGGCCCGGACGGCTTGGCCGCCTCGGCCGGCCGGCCGTCGCGCGCGGCCCGCTCGGTCGCCCCGGCCTGCGCCGCCGCGGCGTCCTCATCGCGCCCGCGCCGCTCCCCTGGCAACGTCAGCCCCAGGATCACGGCGCAGACGACCACAACTCCAGCGATCTTGTGAAGGAGAGGCACGTTTCCCCCGCCGGTAGACCCGAACAGGACCAGGGGGACAGCGTACGACCCCCCGGACATCAACGGACACCGACCGGCGTACCCGAATGATCTCCACAGACCACTCCAGTGCCGCCCCGCATCGCACCAAGCGCGAAACCCCCTGGTAAACCCGGATACCCCGCCCGCAGGACCCCGGGAGCGGGCATGAAAAAATGCCCCGCGCCCAAACGGACGCGGGGCACCCGGACCGGGCGGAACCGGCTAGTGCGCTGCTTCTTGCCAGGTGCGGCCGGTGCCCATGGAGACGCTCAGGGGCGCGCGGAGGGCGTAGGCCCCGGCCATCTGGTCGCTGACGAGGGACTTGAGGTCGTCGAGCTCGCCCGGGGCGACCTCGAACACCAGCTCGTCGTGGACCTGCAGCAGCATCCGGGAGGTCAGGCCCGCCTCGCGCAGGGCGCGGTCGACGTTCAGGCTCGCGACCTTGATGATGTCGGCGGCCGAGCCCTGGATGGGCGCGTTCAGCGCCATCCGCTCGGCCATCTCGCGGCGCTGCCGGTTGTCGGAGTTGAGGTCGGGCAGGTAGCGGCGGCGGCCGAGGATGGTCTCGGTGTAGCCGTCCTGGCGGGCCTTGGCGACGATGTCGCGCAGGTAGTCGCGGACGCCGCCGAACTGCTGGAAGTACTCCTCCATCAGGCCGCGCGCCTCGTCCGGGGAGATCCGCAGCTGCTGCGACAGCCCGTACGCCGACAGCCCGTACGCCAGGCCGTAGTTCATCGCCTTGATGCGGGCGCGCAGCTCGGAGTCGATCTGCTCGGGCGGCAGCCCGAACACGCGGGACGCGGTGATGGTGTGGAAGTCGGCGCCGGTCCCGAACGCCTCCAGCAGCGCCTCGTCCTCCGACAGGTGCGCCATGATCCGCAGCTCGATCTGGGAGTAGTCGGCGGTCAGCAGCGACTCGAACCCGCCGCCGACGACGAACGCCTCCCGGATCTGCCGGCCCTCGGCGGTGCGGATCGGGATGTTCTGCAGGTTCGGGTCGGTGGACGACAGCCGCCCGGTCGCGGCGATCATCTGGTTGAACGTGGTGTGGATGCGGCCCGCGTCGTCGGCCATCGGGATGAGCGAGTCGACGATGCTCTTCAGCTTGGCGACCTCGCGCCAGCGCAGGATGTGCTCCAGGACCGGGTGGCCGTCCTTCTCCAGCAGCGTGGTGAGGGCCTCGGAGTCGGTGGTGTAGCCGGTCTTGGTCCGCTTGGTCTTCGGCAGGTTCAGCTCGTCGAACAGCACCTGCTGCACCTGCTTGGGCGAGCCGAGGTTGAACTCGTGCCCGACGGCGGCGTGGGCCTGCTGCTCCTGCTCCTTCACCTGGCCGCCGAGCGACGCCGACAGGCCGGCGAGGTGGTCGGCGTCCACGGCGATGCCCGCGCGCTCCATGTCGGCCAGCACCCGGACGAGCGGCAGCTCCACCTCGTGCAGCAGCCGCGTCGCGCCGCGCTTGTCGAGGTCGCGGTCGAGGACGTCGGCCAGCTCGGTGACGGCGCGCGCGCGGACGGCGAGGGCCTCGGCGGCCTCCTCCTCGCCCGACCCGTCCAGGGTCAGCTGCCCGGAGTCCTCGGTCTCGCTGCGCAGCTCCCGGTGCAGGTAGCGCAGGACGAGGTCGGCGAGGTCGAACGTGCGCTGCCCCGGCAGCGCCAGGTAGGCGGCCAGCGCGGTGTCGCTGGTGACGCCGTCGAGGCGCATGCCGCGCGCGGCGAGCGCCAGCATCGGGCCCTTCGCCTCGTGGATCGCCTTGGGGCGGGACGGGTCGGAGAGGAACGCGGCCAGCGCGCGCTCGTCGTCCTCGATCAGCTCCGCCGGGTCGAGGTGGACGGCGGGCCCGTCCTTGGACGCCAGCGCGAGCGCGGTGACCTCGCCGGTGCCGCGCCCCCAGGAGCCGGTGACGGCGAGGCCGAGCCGGGTGCCGCCGTTGGCGTCCAGCCAGGCGCCGAGCGCGCCCGGCTCCAGCGCGTCGACCTGCACCTCGAAGCCCTCGTCGGCCTCCGGCTCGGCCGCGGACAGCGAGGAGTACAGCCGCTCGCGCAGCACCCGGAACTGCAGCGAGTCGAACAGGGTGTGGATCTCGTCGCGGTCCCACTGCCCCATCGTCAGCTGCGGCGGCGTCAGCTCCAGCCCCACGTTGGTGTCGAGCTTGTTGATCTGCTGGTTGCGCAGCACCCCGGCCAGGTGCTCGCGCAGGTTGTCGCCGGCCTTGCCCTTGATCTCGTCGACCTTGGCGACGAGGGTGTCGAGGTCGCCGTACTTGGTCAGCCACTTCGCGGCGGTCTTCGGGCCGACGCCGGGCACGCCCGGCAGGTTGTCGCTGCTCTCCCCGACCAGCGCGGCCAGCTCCCGGTACCGCTCGGGCGGCACCCCGTACTTGGCCTCGACCGCGGCCGGGTCCATCCGGGCCAGCTCCGACACGCCCTTGACCGGGTACAGGATCGTGACGTGCTCGTTGACGAGCTGGAACGCGTCGCGGTCGCCGGTGACGACGAGGGTGTCCAGCCCGGCCTCGGTGGCCTGCACCGACAGCGTGGCGATGATGTCGTCGGCCTCGAACCCCGCGACCGACATCCGCGGGATGCGCAGCGCGTCCAGCACCTCGAAGATCAGGCTGACCTGGCTGCGGAACTCGTCGGGCGTCTTCTGCCGCCCCGCCTTGTACTCCACGTACTGCTCGTGCCGGAAGGTCGGCTCGCTGCGGTCGAACGCCACCGCGATGTGGGTGGGCTGCTCGTCGCGCAGGACGTTGATGAGCATCGAGGTGAAGCCGTACACCGCGTTCGTCGGCTGCCCGTCCGTGGTGGAGAAGTTCTCCACCGGCAGCGCGAAGAACGCGCGGTAGGCCAGGGAATGCCCGTCGAGCAGGAGGAGCCGGTCACGCTTGTCAGGGGTCGCTGGTTCGTTCGCCACACCAGGACTCTAGTCTGCGCGTACGACAGTTTTGTGGAGGCGTAAGTGAGCGACACCGACGGCCTGAGCCGGGACGACCTGGCCGCGAAGATCCTTTCCGGTGAGGGGATGGAGTCCCGCGGCGACCTGGCCAAGGCGATGGGCGTGGAGTACCTGGAGGTGTCCGCCGAACGGGTCGTCGGCCGCATGCCGGTCAAGGGCAACACCCAGCCGTACGGGCTGCTGCACGGCGGCGCGTCCTGCGTGCTCGCCGAGACCCTCGGGTCCGCCGGGTCGGCGATGCACGCCGGACCGGGCCGCATCGCCGTCGGCATCGAGATCAACGCCACCCACCACCGGTCCGCGACGGACGGCTACGTCACGGGCGTCGCCACCCGCGCCCACGGCGGCCGGACGCTCGCCACCTACGACATCGTCATCACCGACGAGCAGGACCGCCGGGTGTGCACCGCCCGCCTCACCTGCATGCTCCGCGACGCCCCCGCCTCCTGACCCCGGCGGGGCCGCGCCGGGGCGCGGACCTCGGCGGACGCCGCGCCGCCCCGCGTCCGATCCGCGGCTTTCTTTGCGATCGACCGGCCGGGGTCTGTAGCGTGGATCGGAACGGCCTGGGATCACCGAGTAGACAACGCACGCGCCCGCGAGGGCCGTACGGCCCCAAAGGTGATCCCAGGCCCGGTACATCTCCGGGACGCCCCCACGGCACGGCGCAGATCACGGGACGGTCCCAGGACACCCCATGATCTGGCGGGCGCCCGAGACGCCGCCCTACCGTGCGGATCATGCGGCCCTTACCGGCAGGACGCCCGCGCGCCGCCGCGGCCCTCCTGCTCCTCGCCCCGCTCCTCCCGCTGGCGTCCGCCTGCGGCGGCCACGGCGACGCCCACTACCGCGTCCCCGCCCGCGCCGTCCGCGACGACGAGAGCCCCCTCCCCTACCGCGAGGCCACCGACGGGCGGATCGCGTTCGCCGCGATCGGCCTCAGCTCCGGCCTCACCACCATCACCGGCAGCCACGCCGACCTGCCGTCGCGGCTCGGCGGCTTCGCCCGCGTCCGCATGATCGCTGAGAACCGCTACGCCACCTTCCACAAGATCGACCTCGACCGGCAGCTGCTCGTCACCTCGCGCGGCGCCTACCCGCCCGACGTGAACGCGATGCGGGTCAAGCGCCAGCCCACCGACATCGAACTCGGCTCCCACGACCGCATCGAGTTCGACCTGATGTACGACATCCCCAAGGACGCGCGGATCCGGGCGCTGCGGCTCTACTCCTCCCCCACCGACGACCTCGGCGTCCCGCTACAGCACGACCCCGGAGCGGAACTGCCGTTGCGGTGAACGGCGGCCCCGCCCCGGGGTCGTGTCAGACCTCCGGGCCCTCTACTTGCCGTCGGGCGCCTCCGCACCGTCCGGCTCCCCGGCCGCGGGCGCCCCGCCGGCCTTCGCCTCGCCGGACCCCGACCCGGCCCCGGGCTCGCCCGGCGCGGCCTTGCCCAGCGCGACCGCACCGTCCTCGCCCGCCGCCTCAGCGGGAGCCCCGCCGACGTCGCCGCCCAGATACGCCGCCCGCACCTGCGGGTCGTCCAGCAGCTCCGCCGCCGGCGCCGACCGCACGATCCGGCCCGTCTCCAGCACGTACGCGCGATCCGCCAGCCGCAGCGCCTGCTGCGCGTTCTGCTCCACCAGCAGGATCGTCGTCCCGCGCCGGTTGATCTCCTCGATGATCGAGAAGATCTGCTGCACCAGCATCGGCGCCAGCCCCATCGACGGCTCGTCCAGCAGCAGCACCTTCGGCTTCGACAGCAGCGCCCGGCCGATCGCCAGCATCTGCTGCTCGCCGCCCGACATCGTGCCCGCCGCCTGCGAACGCCGCTCCGCCAGCCGCGGGAACAGCTCGTACGCCTCCGCCAGCTCCTTGGAATGGTCGTCCTTGCGGGCGTACGCGCCCATCAGCAGGTTCTCGTGCACCGACATGCCCGGGAAGATCCCCCGGCCCTCCGGCGCCTGCCCGATGCCCGCCAGCACCCGCTTGTGCCCCGGCATCGACCCGATGTCGGCGCCGTCGAAGAACACCGACCCCGACGAGCAGGACCGCAGCCCCGAGATCGTCTTCAGCGTGGTGGTCTTCCCCGCGCCGTTCCCGCCGATCAGCGAGACGATCTCACCCTCGTCCACCTGCAGCGACACGCCCTTGAGCGCCTCGATCTTGCCGTAGTGGACGTGCACGTCCCTCAGTTCAAGAAGCATCGGCCGGAGCCCCCAGGTACGCCTCGATCACCTTCGGGTCGTTCTGCACCTCGGCAGGCAGCCCGTCGGCGATCTTCTGTCCGAAGTCCAGCACCGCGACGCGGTCGCTGATCCCCATCACCAGGCCCATGTCGTGCTCGATCAGCAGCACCGTCCGGCCGTTGTCGCGGATCTTGCGGATCAGCTCCATCAGCGCGTTCTTCTCCGCCGGGTTCATCCCGGCGGCCGGCTCGTCCAGCAGCAGCAGCTTCGGGTCCGTCGCCAGCGCCCGCGCGATCTCCAGCCGCCGCTGGTCGCCGTACGGCAGGTTCTTCGCCATGTCGTGCGTGCGGTGCGACACCCCGACGAAGTCCAGCAGCTCCCGCGCCAGCGCCTTGCCCTCGCGCTCGGCCCGCCGGTGCCGGGGCAGCCCGAACGTCACGCTGATCAGCCCGGCGTTGTGGTGCGCGTCCGCGCCCACCTGCACGTTCTGCTCCGCCGTCATGTTCGGGAACAGCCGGATGTTCTGGAACGTCCGCGCGACGCCGCGCTTGGTGACCTGGTACCGCTTCAGGCCGTTCAGCCGGCCGCCCGCGAACCTGATCTCGCCCGACGTCGGCCGGTACACCCCGGTCACCGTGTTGAACACCGTCGTCTTGCCCGCGCCGTTCGGCCCGATCAGCGCGAAGATCTCGCCCTCGCGCACCGCCAGGTCGACCGCGTTCAGCGCGACGACGCCGCCGAAGCGCATCGTCACCTGCGACAGCTCGAGCAGTGCGCCGCCGGTCTTGCCGCCCGCGGCGCCGGACACCTCGCTCATCTGCTCCCCACCTCGGCCTCCGAACCGGACGCGGTGTCGATCTCCGCGCCCAAATGGCCCATCCCTCCGCCGCCCTCGGCCATCTCGGCCTTGCGCTGTCTCGACGGGATCAGCCCCTCCGGACGGAAGATCATCATCGCCACGAGGATCGCGCCGAACGCCAGGTCGCGGTAGTCGGCCAGGCCGCGGAACCGCTCCGGCAGCCACGCCACCAGGAACGCCCCCACGATCACGCCCGGGATGTTGCCCGCGCCGCCCAGCACCACCGCGGCCAGGATCGTCGCCGACAGCAGGAACGGGAAGTTCGCCGGCGCGACGTAGCTCGTCTTCGCCGCGAACACCACGCCCGCCGCCCCGCCGATCGCCGCGCCCGTCGCGAACGACAGCAGCTTGAACTTGAACGTCGGCACGCCCATGATCTCGGCCGCGTCCTCGTCCTCCCGGATCGCCGTCCACGACCGCCCGATCCGGCTCGCCTCCAGCCGCTTCGAGAAGATGATCACGACCACGATCACCGCGACCAGCAGGTAGTAGTAGGGCCGCGCGTCCCTGATCTTGTACGTGAACAGGTCCACCCCGGCGAACCACACGCCCTCATGGCTCGGCGGGTGCGGGATGTTGTTGATCCCTCGCGTGCCGCCCAGCCAGTTCGTGTTCTCCGCGACCTTCCGGACGATCTCCCCGAAACCCAGCGTCACGATCGCCAGGTAGTCACCGCGCAACCGCAGCGTCGGAGCGCCCAGGATCACCCCGGACACCGCCGCCAGCACGATCCCGCACGGCAGCAGCGGCCAGAACCCGATCCCGTGCTTCACCGCCATCGTCGCCATCGTGTACGCGCCGATCGCCCAGAACGCCACGTACCCGAGGTCGAGCATCCCGGCGTACCCGATCACCACGTTCAGGCCCAGCGCGAGCAGCACGTAGATCCCGATCGGATAGAACAGGATCGTGGACCACGCCGACTCCGGCGACATCACCGGCGCCAGACCCTCGTACGGCAGGAACAGCGCACCGATGACCAGCAGGACGTAGACCGCCCAGCGCTCCCAGCCCGGTGCCCCGTCCCAGTGCGTGCGGACGGCCTCCAGGGGGCCGGTGAACGCACCGCGCCACCCCGCCGTGTTCGCTGTCTTGTTCGTGTTGTCGCTCATGCGCGCGCCTGCTGGAGGGACTCACCGAGGATGCCGGTGGGACGGAACAGGAGGATGACCACGAGAAGCGTGAACGCGATGACGTCCTTCCACTCGGAGCCGAAGATGGAGCCACCGTAGTTCTCGATGAGCCCCAGCGTGAACCCGCCGACGAGGGCGCCGCGCAGGTTCCCGATGCCGCCGAGCACCGCGGCCGTGAACGCCTTGATGCCGAGGATGAAGCCGATGTTGAACATCGTCTGCTGGTAGAGCAGCGCGAAGAAGAAGCCCGCCGCCCCCGCCATCAGCCCGCCGACCACGAAGGTCACGACGACGACCCGGTCGATGTTCACCCCGAGGAGCACCGCCGTCTCGGGGTCCTGCGCCGTGGCCCGGATGCCGCGGCCGAGCTTGGAGGCGTTCACGAACCGGTCCAGGACGACCATCATCACGATCGCCGCCACGAAGATCAGCAGCTTGTCGTTGCGGACGTCCCCCGAACCGATCGAGAACAGCGTCTCCTTCTTCAGCAGGTCCGGCACGTGGATCGGGTCGCGGCCGCCGCCGTGCCCGAAGAAGTGCGGGATCACGGTCGTCGCGAACAGCTCCTGCAGGAACAGCGACGCGCCGATCGCCGAGATCAGCGCCGCCAGCCGCGACGCCCCCTTGCGGCGCAGCGGCCGGTAGGCGACCAGCTCCAGCAGCAGCGCCGCCCCGCCCGAGGCGACCATCGACGCCACCAGGCACGCCAGCAGCACGCCCACCAGGGCGATGCCGGTGTAGGGGCCGTTGTCGAAGCCGACCACCTGGATCAGGGTCAGCCCGCCGAACGTCCCGATCATGAAGATTTCGGAGTGGGCGAAGTTGATGAGCCGGAGCACGCCGTAGACCATCGTGTAGCCGAGCGCGACCAGCGCGTAGATCGAACCGACGGTCAGCCCGTCGACCGTGTTCGCCCAGAACTGGGATGTGAAGTCGTGGAGCACAGAGGGTTCCTCAAGAAAGAGGGGGCGGGAGCGCTGTGGCGCTCCCGCCCCGCGCCGGAGGACCGGCGTCCGTCCTGCGTCGTGGCGGGCCTAGCTCACTCGGGCTTGACCTTGGCGGCGTCGCCGAGGAACTTCAGCTTCCCGCCGACCACCTGGAACATGTAGATGGTCTTGACCTGGATCTCGCCGTTCGCCTCGAACTTGACCGGCTTCGACACGCCCTGGAAGTTCACCGTCTTGAGGTAGTCGTTGACGTCCTTGGTCGAGGTCTTGCCGGCCTTGAAGGCGCCCAGGATGGCGTTCGCGGCGTCGTAGCCCTCGGCCGAGTACGTGCCCTGGTCCTTGTGGAACGCGGCCTTATAGTCGTTGATGAACTTCGCGACGGCCGGGTTGTCGGCCGTCGGGTTGATCGACTGGCACGCGCACGAGACCAGCGCGCCCTCCGCCTGCTTCGTGCCGGCGCCGTCGACCAGCTTCTGGTCGAGCGCGCCGTCGTCGGAGACGAACTTGGCGGTCACGCCGCCGTCGCGGAGCTGCTTGAGCAGCTTGTCGCCGCCGTTGTAGTACCCGCCGAAGAAGATCGCGTCCGGCTTGGCCGCCTTCACCTTGTTGACGGTGCTGGAGTAGTCGGTCGCCTTCGGGTCGATCTTGTCGCGCTGCGGCGTGACGCCCTGCGCCTGCACCGTCGAGAACACCTTGTCGGCCAGGCCGACGCTGTACTCCTGGTTGTCGTCGATGACGAAGACCTTCTTGGCGGCCAGCGTCTTCACGATGAAGTCGCCGTCGACCTGGCCCTGCGCGTCGTCGTTCGAGATCAGCCGGTGCCAGAACTTCCAGCCGTTCTTGCCGAGCGCGGTGGAGGTGGCCGAGGGGGAGATGTTCGGGATCTCCGCCTCCTCCAGGCTCGGCACCGTGGCCTTGGACTCGCCGGAGAACACCGGGCCGACGACCGCGGTGACGTTGTCGTCGATCGCCTTCTGGACCTGGCCTGGCGCGACGGCCGGGTCGCCCTTGGTGTCGTAGATCTTGAACTTGACCTTCTTCTTCGGGTTCGTGGCGTTGTACTGGTCGATCGCCAGCTTCACCGCGTTGGAGATGTTGATCCCGAGCTCAGGGGAGTTGTCGCCGGTCTGGACACCGATGTAGGCGATCGTCAGATCCTTGCCACCGCCGCTGTCTCCCGAACCGCAGGCGGCGGCGCCCAGCGCCATCGCCGCTCCCAGCGCGATAGCGCCGGTCACCCTCATCCTGTTGCGCCGCAAGGTGCCCAACCTTTCACATCCGGATCCGCACCGGATCGGGTACGAGTCATGCCCCGACGCCGACCGCTCCCGGGAGGAGATATCGGTCACTCGGGGACCAGCTATGTCGTACACCGTGGACCCGACCCAGATCAGCACCCCCGGATCGAAGGGTTATTGGTTCGTTACGCCCCCGTGCCCATCGGTTCCCCCGTTTTGCCAGGCACGATTACGGAGCGTGCCGACCATGGCCGGTCCGGCACGGGCGCATTGGACCTTGACAACGCGCCGGATGACAGGGCAGGCGGTCAGCCCGCGGAGGGCTCGCCCTCGCCGTTCGCGGCACCGCCCGCGGTGCCGGTGGCGCCCGCCACCACGGCCTCCGCCACGGCCCTCATGGTGAGCCTGCGGTCCATCGAGGTCTTCTGGATCCACCGGAACGCCTCGGGCTCGGACCAGCCGTTCGCCTCCTGCAGCAGCCCCTTCGCCCGGTCCACCACCTTGCGGGTCTCCAGCCGCTCCTGCAGCCCCGCGACCTCGGCCTCCAGCGCCCGCAGCTCGGTGTACCGGCTCACCGCCATCTCGATGGCGGGCGCGAGGTCGGTCTTGGCGAACGGCTTGACGAGGTAGGCCATCGCGCCCGCCTCGGTGGCCCGCTGGACGAGCTCGCGCTGGGAGAACGCCGTCAGGATCACCACCGGCGCGATCCGGTCCGCCGAGATCCGCTCCGCCGCCGAGATGCCGTCCAGGACGGGCATCTTCACGTCCAGGATCACCAGATCGGGCTTGAGCTCGCCGGCCAGCCGGACCGCGGTCTCCCCGTCCCCGGCCTCGCCCACGACCTCGTAGCCGTCCTCCTGAAGCATCTCCTTCAGGTCCAGCCGGATCAGGGCCTCGTCTTCCGCGATCACAACTCGCCGAGCGCTCTCCACGCGCACGAGCCTACCGAACCCGCTACCCTGGTCACCGTCACCCCTCCCCCAGGCCGCCTGGGGGTCAATGCCACAGAAAATGTCCAGTTTATCCGGACAAATGCCCCGATAGCCCAATGGCAGAGGCAATGTGCTCAAACCACATCAAGTGTGGGTTCGAATCCCACTCGGGGCACTTCTTCCATAACGGCCAGGTCTGACATCACTCGGCACAATGCGGCGCCTGAGCCCCCGAGGACGCCTACGCGCCTCTTCCAGTTGCCGCTCGGCCGCGACGACTCGCCGACCGTCAGGCCACGGAGCCCCCATGGCGAGCCGCACGGAACGGCGGCGTTAATGCAGGCTTGTGGCGATTTGCACCCGGTGACACTCGGCATCCTTCCGCCCGAAGACTCGATCATGTGCAGGCCCGCTCACACTTGGCAGCACGAACCGCGTCGCGACCCCCGCACTCACCGAGAGCTCACTGTGTGAGGTCGAACCGAAACTGTCGGTGGCGGATGCGACAGTGCCGCCATGCTCGACGAAGAGATCGTCCGACGAGCCTGGGGGCTGAAACAGCAGGGTCTGACAGATCACGCCGTGGCCCGCGCCTGCGGTGTTTCCGTCGGCGCCATCCGCAAGTGGCGCTCCGGGAGCCGGCGTCCCGAACTCCACCCGGACCGCCCAGGAGGCAAGCAGCCCAGAAGCGACTGCCCTCGGTGCTCCGATCGGCCGTTGGACAAGCGGCAATACGCCTACCTGCTAGGTCTTTATCTGGGTGATGGCCATATCGCCCGGCAGGCCAAAGGCGTCTACAAGCTCGAGATCGCCTGTGCTGACGCCTGGCCCGGTCTCATCGACGCCGCCGCCGAGGCGGTGGGCTCCGTATTGCCCGGCTCCCGCGTCGGACGCCGCCAGAGGACCGGCTGCACCATGGTCGGTTCGTACTCCAAGCACTGGCCGTGCCTGTTCCCCCAGCATGGGCCTGGGCGCAAGCACGAGAGGAAGATCGAACTCGCCGGGTGGCAGCGAGAGATCACGGATCAACGCACCGAGGAGTTCGTCCGGGGGCTGATCCACTCGGACGGTTGCCGGAGCATGAACCGGGTGCGGAGGCCGCTCCAGGACGGGGATCGGTGGTACGAGTATCCGCGCTACACCTTTACGAACGTCTCGGTGGACATCCAGCGGCTCTTCACCGACGCGCTCGATCGGTTCGGGATCGCGTGGACGCAGATGAACGCGAAGAACGTCTCCGTGGCGAAGCGGGAGGCGGTGGCTCGGCTGGACGGGTTCGTGGGGGCCAAGTATTGATGGTTGACGTGGTGGCCGGAGCGTCGTGCAAATGAGACCCGGCGGTGATCAACGCCTGGGGCGGCGCGCGGCCGGCCGGGCCGGCCCTTGCGGGTCGGCGGCCGGTCGGCGCCGGGTCAGTGGCCCTCGCCGATGTTGAGGACCTGGAGGGCGTTGGTGGAGCCGGGGGTGCCGGGGGGCGAGCCGGCGACGACGACGACCTTGTCGCCCTTCTGGCAGCGGCCGAGTTCGAGGAGGGCCTGCTCGACCTGGCGGAACATGGCGTCGGTGTGGTCGACCTGGGGGACGATGAAGGTCTCGACGCCCCAGACGTGCGCGAGCCGTCCCCGGACGGCCGGGACCGAGGTGAAGGCGAGCAGCGGGATCGGGGAGCGGTAGCGGGACAGGCGGCGGGCGGTCTCGCCGGACATGGTGAAGGCGGCGAGGGCCTCGGCGCCGACGATCGCGCCGACCTCGGCGGCGGCGCGGGCGATGGCGCCGCCGACGGTCTCGGGCATGCGCTGCAGGGTGTGGGTGGCGTGCAGGGTGGCCTGCTCGGCGGTCTCCACGATGCGGCTCATGGTGCGGACGGACTCGATCGGGTACTGGCCGACGCTGGTCTCGCCGGAGAGCATGACGGCGTCGGCGCCCTCGAAGACGGCGTTGGCGACGTCGGAGGTCTCGGCGCGGGTGGGGCGCGGCGCGGAGATCATGGATTCGAGCATCTGGGTGGCGACGATGACGGGGCGGGCCTTCTCGCGGCAGAGTTCGATGGCGCGCTTCTGGACCATCGGGACCTGTTCGAGGGGGAGCTCGACGCCGAGGTCGCCGCGGGCGACCATGATGCCGTCGAAGGCGGCGACGATCTCGGGGAGGAGTTCGACGGCCTGCGGCTTCTCGATCTTGCCGATGAGGGGGACGCGGACGCCCTCCTCTTCCATGATCTGGTAGCAGATGTCGGCGTCGGCGGGGGTGCGGACGAAGGAGAGGGCGACGAGGTCGACGCCGAGGCGCAGGGCCCAGCGCAGGTCGGTCTCGTCCTTCTCGGTGAGGGCGGGGACGCTGACGGGGACGCCGGGCAGGTTGAGGCCCTTGTTGTCGGAGACCATGCCGCCGACCGTGACGGTGGTGCGGACGCGGGGGCCGTCGACGGCGGTGACCTCGAGGGCGACGCGGCCGTCGTCGATGAGGACGGTGTCGCCGGGGCCGACGTCGCCGGGCAGGCCCTGGTAGGTGGTGGAGACCTCGCGGCGGGTGCCCGGGACGTCCTCGGTGGTGATGGTGAACTCGTCGCCGAGCGTGAGGCGGACGGGGCCGTCCGGGAACCGTCCGATGCGGATCTTGGGGCCCTGGAGGTCCGCCAGGATGCCGACGCCGCGTCCGGTGGCCTCGGCGGCCGCTCTGATCCGGTGGTAGACCTCTTCGTGGACGGCGTGCTCGCCGTGGCTCATGTTGAGCCGGGCGACGTCGATGCCGGCTTCGACGAGGGCGTGGATCTGCTCCGTGCTGGAGCAGGCGGGACCGATGGTGCTGACTATCTTCGCTCGACGGGTCACGTCACAACCGTACTTAGTTACCCGTTGGTACGGATATTCGTGCAGGATGCGGTCGCCCAAGGTTCACCGAATGGTCTAGGTCAGAGGTCTAGACCATGGCCGCCCGGTCACCGTCCGAAGGCGTCGACGGCGGCCTGGCAGAAGGCCTTGAGATCGCCGGGCTTGCGGCTGCTGACGAGCACGTTGGGGCCGGCCTCGCAGACCTCGACCTCCTCGTCGACCCATGTCGCGCCGGCGTTGCGCAGGTCCGTCTGGAGGCTGGGCCAGGACGTCATGGTGCGGCCCCGGACGACGTCGGCCTCGATGAGCGTCCACGGCCCGTGGCAGATGACGGCGACGGGCTTGCCGGCGTCGAAGAACGACTTGGCGAACGCGACGGCCTTGGGCTGGGTGCGGAGGAAGTCGGGGTTGGCGACGCCGCCGGGCAGCAGGAGGCCGTCGAACTCGGTGTGGTCGGAGACGTCCACGGTGGTGTCGACGGGGAAGGTGTCGGCCTTGTCGAGGTGGTCGAAGGCCTGGAGGCGGCCGGACTGGGTGGAGACGAGGCGCGGGGTGGCGCCGGCCTGCTCGACGGCCTTCCACGGTTCGGTGAGCTCGACCTGCTCGGTGCCTTCGGGGGCGCAGAGGAAGGCGATGGTCTTGCCCTGGAGATCGGACGGCATGTTCTGTTCCTCCCATTCGGTTCTTCGCGTCCTCTGCCCGGGGAGGCGGGTGGTATGCAGGGGTGATGAATCCCACGGGCTATCGCGAGGTCCCCGAGCGCGGGGCGGGGCTGGTCTGCTCGTGGACGGCCGCGCTGCCGGCGGGTGCGGAGCCGTTCGTGCAGCGGGTGGTGCCGGACGGGTGCGTGGACGTGATCTGGTCGGCGGACGGGATCCAGGTGGCGGGCCCGGACACGGGTCCGATGCCGGCGGCGCTGCGTCCGGGGGCGGAGATGGTGGCGGTGCGGTTCGGGCCGGGGGCGGCGCCGCCGGTGCTGGGAGTGCCGGCGGACGCGCTGCGGGACGGGCGTGGGCCGCTGCGGGACCTGTGGGGCGGGGCGGCGGACGAACTGGCGGACGCGGTGGCCGGGGCCGGGTCGCGGGAGGCGCGGCGTGCCGTGCTGGTGGCGGGCGTGCGGGCGCGGGCGGCGCTGGCGGGGCCGGTGGATCCGCTGGTCCCGGTGGTGGTGGCGGGGCTCGCCGGCGGGTCGGTGCGCGAGGTGGCGGACGCGGTGGGGCTGGGTGAGCGGCAGTTGCGGCGGCGTTCGCTGGCGGCGTTCGGGTACGGGCCGAAGACGCTGCAGCGGGTGCTGCGGTTCCAGCGGGCGCTGGGGTTGGCGCGCTCGGGGATGGCGCTGGCGGACGTGGCGCAGGCGGCGGGGTATGCCGATCAGCCGCATCTCGCGAACGAGGTGCGGGCGCTGGCGGGGGCGCCCGTCCGGGTCCTGTTGTGAGGCGGACGCCGCCGGGTGGGTGGGGAGGGCGTCCGCCGAGGCCGGGCCGCGGGGCGGGGGTCAGGGTTTGAGGCGGCCGTAGGCGCGCAGGGTTTTGAGCCGTTCGACGGTGACGTGTCCGCGCCATTCGGGGCGGGTGGCGGGGGTCCAGATGAGGAAGCGGACGTCCCAGCCGCCGTCCTCGTCCTGGGCGTCGATGAGGGCGTCGAGCGCGGCCTCGATGGCGGTGTCGCCGAGGAGGCGGTGCCCGTATCCGCCGGGTGCGGGGGCGAAGTCGAGGGGGTCTTGGTGGTCGCTGCGGGCGCGGTCGGCGAAGGTGTCGCGCAGGCGGGTGAAGGCGGCTTCGGCGCGGGCGCGGTCGGGCACGTGGTCGAGGAAGGCGAGCAGGGCGAGGACGTCGTAGGGGCCGGGGTCGGCGGGCGGGTCGTCGAGGTGGCGCCAGCAGAAGGCGGTGGCGGTGTCGAGCCAGGGGTGGCGTGATCGGGCGCGGTGGAGCCGGCCGGCGAGGGCGGCGGTGGGGTTGATCGCGGCGGGCGGGTCGTCGGGGGTCTGCCACCAGGGCGCGTGGGGGGCGTCGTGGACGGCGGGCAGGACGAAGGGCACTCCCCCGTCCGGGGTGGTGATGGCGGCGAGGTGGGCGGCGATGCGGTCGACGGCGGGGTGGTCGTCGGCGCCGGCCTCGTGGAGGACGTCGAGGGCGTGCTGGGTGGCGGCGGGCTGGCTCGCCTCGCCGCGCAGGTCGGGTTCGAGGGCGTGGCCGTAGCCGCCGCCGGGGTTCTCGTAGGCGGCGAGCGCGGCGAGGAGGGGTGCGGCGGGGGCGCCGTGGAAGTGCAGGTCGAAGCGGCGGCGGTCGATCACGCGGGCGTTGCGCCGCATGAACTCCCGGGCGCGGGCGAGGTCGGTGGCGTTGAGCGTTCTCATGGGGCCTCACCGTAGGGCGGTGGGGTGAGGCCGGTCTTGGAGGAATCGGACGCGGTGGGCCCGGCCGCCCCAGCGGTGGGCGACCGGGCCCCTGGTGTCCCGCGCGGGGATGGGGCGGGACGGTAGCGGACCCGTACGTTCCCCACAAGCGGATGACGGTGATCCGTCGGGCGGTTCGTGTGGTCTGCTGGTGCCATGAGCGATCCTCTGGACGAACATGACAGGGCGGCCGCCGCGCTGGGTCCGGTCGTGGAGGCGGCGGGGCCGTACCTGGACGGGCTGGCGGAGCGCCCGGTGCACGACCGGGCGATGGACGTCCTGCTGGACGAGTTGGACGGGCCGCTGCCGGAGCGGGGCGAGGGGGCGCCGGCGGCGGTCGGGCGGTTGGTGCGGGTGGGGACGGCGGCGGCGACGCACTCGTCCGGTCCGCGGTTCTTCCATTTCGTGGTGGGCGGGTCGACGCCGGCGGCGATGGCGGGCGACTGGACGGCGTCGCTGCTGGACCAGGCGGCGGGGCTGTGGCTGACGTCGCCGCTGGCGGCGCGGGCGGAGACGGTGGTGCTGCGCTGGCTGAAGGAGCTGTTCGGGCTGCCGGCGTCGTTCGGCGGGGTGCTGACGCCGAGCGCGACGCTGGCGCACGTGACGGGGCTGGCGTGCGCGCGGCAGTGGTGGGCGGGCCGGCACGGGGTGGACGCGGCGTCGCAGGGGCTGGCGGGGCTGCCGGCGATGCCGGTGTTCAGCAGCGGGCTGGTGCACGTCAGCACGCGCAAGGCGCTGCAGATCCTCGGTTGCGGGCGGGACACGCTGCGGGTGTTCGCGCGCGACGACGCGGGCCGGGTGGATCTGGCGGCGATGGACGCGGCGCTGGCGGAGGCGGGCGGCCGGGCGGTGATCGTGGCGAACCTCGGGGAGGTGAACACGGGGGACTCCGATCCGGTCGCGGACCTGGCGGACCTGGCGGAGCGGCACGGGGCGTGGCTGCACGTGGACGGGGCGTTCGGGATGTTCGCGGCGCTGTCGCCGCGGACGGCGGGCCTGGCGCGGGGCGTGGAGCGGGCGGACTCGGTGACGGTGGACGGGCACAAGTGGCTGAACGTGCCGTACGAGAGCGGGTTCTCGTTCGTCCGCGATCCGTCGGTGCTGAGCCGGGCGTTCGGGGCGTGGGGCGCGGCGTACCTGCCGGAGGATGACGGCGACCGGATCAACTACAACATGCTGGGGCCGGAGTCGTCGCGGCGGGCGCGGTCGCTGCCGATCTGGGCGACGCTGCGGGCGTACGGGCGGGACGGGTACCGGGCGATGGTGGAGCGGCATCTGGACCTGGCCGCGCATCTGGGGTCGCTGGTGGAGGCGGCACCGGATCTGGAGCTGCTGGCGCCCGTGCGGCTGTGCGTGGTGTGCTTCCGGTACCGTCCGGCGGGCGTTCCCGAGGAGCGGCTGGACGAGTTGAACGCGCGGCTCGGCGAGGCGCTGCTCGCGGACGGCCGCGTCTATGCGGGCACGAGCCGGTACCGGGGGATGACGGTGTTCCGGCCGGCGCTGTTGAACTGGCGGACCACGAGCGCGGACGTGGAGCTCCTGGTGGAGGTGCTGCGGGAGCTGGCGGTGCCGCTGGCGGACTGGACGTGACCGCCGCTCCGACGGTCGTCGGCCGGTCCGCCGGGTCAGCGGGCGCCGGGCCAGGGGCCCGGCGGGGTGTGGTCGAAGGTGCCGGTGGCCACGGTGACGTCGTAGACGCGGAAGCCGCGGGCCTGGTAGTTCTTCAGCGCGGCGGGGTGGTCGTTGGAGCTGGTGGTGAGCCGGACGCGGCGGGTGGGCTCGCGGTCGTCCCAGCGGGTGGCGAGGTCCCAAGCGCGCGCGGCGGCGACGCTGAGCAGGTGGCCGCCGATGCCCTGGCCGGTGAAGGCGGGCAGCAGCCCGAAGCAGGTGATCTCGACGAGGCCGCCCGGCTGCGGGTCGAGCTCGGCGTAGCCGGCGGGGGTGCCGCGGACGTGCGCGACCCAGGTCTCCACGCCGGGGCGCGACAGCCAGTTGAGCCACTGGTCGTAGGTCCAGGCGAGCCGGTCCGTCCAGTAGTGGCCGCCGCCGACCGCGGTGTACAGGTAGCGGCTCAGCTCGGGGCTGGGCACTTCGGCGCGGGCGATGGCGACGGGGACGTCCGGCACCCGGGCGGGCCGCAGTTCGGCGGGGCCGAGCTGCTCCAGGTGCCAGTCGGTGACCTCGATCTGCCGGGTCGGCATGGGAACCCCCGTACGCGCGACGCCGCCGCGCCTCCGGCGGACACCGGAGGCGCGGCGGGCGAATGTTCGCGGATCAGGCTATCGGTCGCGCGGTGGGCGGAATCGGGTAGGGCAGGGCGGTGTGGCCGGTGAGGAACCGGTCCACGCCGTGCGCGGCGGCGCGTCCCTCGGCGATCGCCCAGACGATCAGGGACTGGCCGCGGCCCATGTCGCCGGCCGCGTACACCCCGTCCACCGAGGTCCGGTAGTCGCGGTCGCGGACGACGTTGCCGCGCTGGTCCAGCTCGACGCCGAGCTGGTCCAGCAGGCCCTCGCGCTGCGGGCCGAGGAAGCCCATCGCGAGGGTGACGAGCTGCGCCGGGATCTCCCGCTCGGTGCCCTCGACCGGCTTGAAGCCGGTGTCGGGGCCGCCGACCTCGACGATCCGCAGCGCCCGCACGTTGCCGTCCTCGTCGCCGACGAACTCGGTGGTGGACACCGCGTACAGCCGGTCGCCGCCCAGGCCGGCGAGCTCCTCGTGGGCGCTCTCCATCTTGAACAGCATCGGGTACGTCGGCCACGGCTGGGCGCCGGTGCGCTCCTCCGGCGGCCGCGGCATGATCTCCAGCTGGGTGACCGAGGCGGCGCCCTGCCGGATCGCGGTGCCGATGCAGTCGGCGCCGGTGTCGCCGCCGCCGATCACGACGACGTGCTTGCCCGCGGCGTCGATCGGGGACTTGTCGAAGTCGCCCTCCTGCACCTTGTTGGACGGCGGGAGGTACTCCATCGCCTGGTGGACGCCCTTGAGCTCCCGCCCGGGGATGGGCAGGTCGCGCCAGACGGTGGCGCCGCCCGCGAGGACGACGGCGTCGTGGCGCTCGCGCAGCTCGGCGGCGGTGATGTCGACGCCGACGTTCACCGAGGTCTTGAAGGAGGTGCCCTCGGCGCGCATCTGGGCGAGGCGCCGGTCGAGGTGCCGCTTCTCCATCTTGAACTCGGGGATGCCGTAGCGCAGCAGGCCGCCGATCCGGTCGGCGCGCTCGTACACGGTGACGTCGTGCCCGGCGCGGGTGAGCTGCTGGGCGGCGGCGAGCCCGGACGGGCCGGAGCCGACCACGGCGACCTTCTTGCCGGTCTTCACCGCGGGCGGCTGCGGCCGCACCCAGCCCTCGGCGAACGCCCGGTCGATGATCTCGACCTCGACCCGCTTGATGGCGACCGGGTCCTGGTTGATGCCGAGGACGCAGGCGCTCTCGCACGGGGCGGGGCACAGCCTCCCGGTGAACTCCGGGAAGTTGTTGGTGGCGTGGAGCCGCTCGATCGCCTCGTGCCAGTCCTTGCGGTAGACGAGGTCGTTCCACTCGGGGATGAGGTTGCCGAGCGGGCAGCCCTGGTGGCAGAACGGGATGCCGCAGTCCATGCAGCGGCTGGCCTGCTTCTCCAGCCGGTCGTTGCCGAAGCTCTCGTAGACCTCCGACCAGCTCCTGATCCGGACGTCCACCGGGCGGCGCTTCGGGAGCTCCCGCGGGACGGTCAGGAAACCCTTCGGGTCAGCCATGTGGGAATCCCCCTCTCTCAGCCCTGGGCCGCGGCCATGACGGCCTCGTCGACGTCGCGTCCCTGCGCCTCGGCCTCGGCCATCGCCTCCAGGACGCGCCGGTAGTCGCGCGGCATGATCTTGGTGAAGCGGGTCGCGGCGGCGTTCCAGTCCGCGAGCAGCCGCTCGGCGACCGCCGAGCCGGTCTCGGCGAGGTGCCGTTCGACCAGGCCCTTGACGAACGCCTCGTCGCCCTCGTCCAGGGGTTCCAGGTCGACCATCTCGCGGTTGACGCGGTCGGCCACCAGGTCCAGAACGTAGGCGATGCCGCCGGACATTCCGGCCGCGATGTTGCGTCCGGTGCGGCCGAGGATGACGGCGCGGCCGCCGGTCATGTACTCGCAGGCGTGGTCGCCGACGCCCTCGACGACGGCGGTGGCGCCGGAGTTGCGGACGCAGAACCGCTCCCCGACGACGCCGCGGGCGAACAGCTCGCCCGAGGTGGCGCCGTACAGGATCACGTTGCCGCCGATGATCTGCTCCTCGGCGGCGAACGCGGCGTCCGCCGGGGGACGCAGCGTGAGCCGCCCGCCGGACAGGCCCTTGCCGACGTAGTCGTTGGCGTCGCCGACCAGCCGCAGCGTGATGCCGCGCGGGACGAACGCGCCGAACGAGTTGCCGGCGGAGCCGGTGAAGGTGACGTCGACGGTGCCGTCGGGCAGGCCCGCGCCGCCCCACTTCTTGGTCACCTCGTGGCCGAGCATGGTGCCGACCGTCCGGTTGACGTTGCGGATCGGCAGGTCGAGGGTGACCTTGTCGCCGTACGCGAGGGCGCCCTCGGCGAGCTGGATGAGGGTGTTGTCGAGCGCCTTCTCCAGCCCGTGGTCCTGCGCGGCGACGCGGCGCGGCGCGTCCCCGTACGGGGTCTCGGGGGCGTGCAGCACCGGCGCGAGGTCCAGCCCGGACGCCTTCCAGTGCTCGATGGCCTCCCGGGTGTCGATCATGTCGACGTGCCCGATCGCCTCGTCCAGCGTCCGGAACCCGAGGGCGGCGAGGTACTCGCGGACCTCCTCGGCGATGAACTCGAAGAAGTTCACCACGAACTCCGGCTTGCCGGAGAACCGCTCGCGCAGCACCGGGTTCTGGGTGGCGACGCCGACCGGGCAGGTGTCGAGGTGGCAGACCCGCATCATGATGCAGCCCGACACCACGAGCGGCGCGGTCGCGAAGCCGTACTCCTCGGCGCCGAGGAGCGCGGCGATGACGACGTCCCGGCCGGTCTTCATCTGCCCGTCGGTCTGCACGACGATGCGGTCGCGCAGGCCGTTCAGCATCAGCGTCTGCTGGGTCTCGGCGAGGCCGAGCTCCCAGGGCGCGCCGGCGTGCTTCAGCGACGTCAGCGGGGACGCGCCGGTGCCGCCGTCGTGCCCGGAGATCAGCACCACGTCGGCGTGCGCCTTGGACACCCCGGCCGCGACCGTGCCGACCCCGACCTCGGCGACGAGCTTGACGTGCACGCGGGCCGCCGGGTTGGCGTTCTTCAGGTCGTGGATGAGCTGGGCGAGGTCCTCGATCGAGTAGATGTCGTGGTGCGGCGGCGGCGAGATGAGGCCGACGCCGGGCGTGGAGTGCCGGGTCTTGGCGATCCACGGGTACACCTTGTGGCCGGGCAGCTGCCCGCCCTCGCCGGGCTTGGCGCCCTGCGCCATCTTGATCTGGATGTCGTCGGCGTTGGTGAGGTACTCCGACGTCACGCCGAACCGGCCGGACGCGACCTGCTTGATCGCGCTGCGGCGCAGGTCGCCGTTGGCGTCCGGGGTGAACCGGACCGGGTCCTCGCCGCCCTCGCCGGTGTTGGACTTGCCGCCGAGCCGGTTCATCGCGATCGCGAGGGTCTCGTGCGCCTCCGCGGAGATGGAGCCGTACGACATCGCGCCGGTGGAGAACCGCTTGACGATCTCCGATACCGGTTCGACCTCCTCGATCGGCACCGGCGGCCGCGCGCCCTCCTTGAGCTTGAACAGCCCGCGCAGGGTCATCAGCTTCTGCGACTGCGAGTCGACCTTGGAGGTGTACTCCTTGAAGATCTCGTAGCGGCGGGTGCGGGTGGCGTGCTGCAGCTTGAACACCGTGTCCGGGTTGAACAGGTGCGGCTCGCCCTCGCGGCGCCACTGGTACTCGCCGCCGATCTCCAGCGTGCGGTGCGCGGCCTCGTTCCCGCCCGGCGGGTAGGCGCGGGCGTGCCGCTCGGCGACCTCGCGGGCCAGCACGTCGAAGCCGACGCCGCCGAGCCGGGAGGTGGTGCCGGTGAAGCAGCGGGACACGACCCGCTCGCCGAGCCCGATCGCCTCGAAGATCTGCGCGCCGGTGTAGGACGCGACCGTGGACACGCCCATCTTCGACATGATCTTCAGGACGCCCTTGCCGTACGCCTTCACGAGGTTGCGCACGGCCTTGCCGGCCTCGACGCCGGGCAGGCCGCCGCCGCGGATCATGTCCTCGACGGTCTCGATCGCCAGGTACGGGTTGATCGCGGACGCGCCGTACCCGATGAGCAGCGCCATGTGGTGGCACTCGCGGGCCTCGCCGGTCTCGATCACCAGGCCGACCTTGGTGCGGGTCTTCTCCCGGATCAGGTGGTGGTGGACGGAGCCGGTGAGCAGCAGCGCCGGGATCGCGGCGCGGGCCGAGTCGGCGCCGCGGTCCGACAGCACGATGATCCGCGCGCCGGCCTCGATGGCCCGGCTCACCTCGGAGTTGATCTCCTCGAGGCGGGTCTCCAGGGCCTCGCCGCCGCCGGCGACCTCGTACAGGCCGTGCACGACGTGGGCCTGCAGGTGCGGCAGGGACCCCTCGTCGTCGATGTGGATGATCTTGGAGAGCTCGTCGTTGTCCAGGATCGGGGTGGGCAGCACGAGCCGCCGGCACGAGTCCGGGCCGGGCTCCAGGAGGTTGCCCTCCGGGCCGAGCGTGGACTGCAGCGAGGTGACGAGCTCCTCGCGGATGGCGTCCAGCGGCGGGTTCGTGACCTGCGCGAACAGCTGCTTGAAGTAGTCGAACAGCAGCCGCGGGCGCTCCGACAGCACCGCGATCGGGGTGTCGGTGCCCATCGACCCGATCGGCTCGGCGCCGGTCCGCGCCATCGGGCCGAGGATGATCCGCTGCTCCTCCAGGGTGTACCCGAAGGTCTGCTGCCGCTTGACGAGGGTGTCGTGCGTCGGGATCTCCCGCTCGCGCTGCGGCAGCTCCTCGAACCGGACCAGGCCCTCGTGCAGCCACTGCGCGTACGGGTGCTCGGCGGCCAGCTCCGCCTTGACCTCGTCGTCCTCGACGATCCGCCCGGCCTCGGTGTCGACCAGGAAGATCTTGCCGGGCTGCAGGCGGCCCTTGCGGACCACCTTGTCGGCCGGGATGTCGAGCACGCCGGCCTCGCTGGCCAGCACGACCAGGCCGTCGTCGGTCACCCAGTAGCGGCCGGGGCGCAGCCCGTTGCGGTCCAGCACCGCGCCGACGACGGTGCCGTCGGTGAAGCTGACGCTGGCGGGGCCGTCCCACGCCTCCATCAGGGTGGAGTGGAACTCGTAGAACGCGCGGCGCTCGGCGTCCATCTCCGCGTGGTTCTCCCACGCCTCAGGGATCATCATCAGCACCGCGTGCGGCAGCGACCGGCCGCCGAGGTGCAGCAGCTCCAGGCACTCGTCGAACGAGGCCGTGTCGGACGCCTCGATGTCGATCACCGGGAAGATCCGGGAGATGTCGCCGGGGATCAGGTCGGACTTCAGCAGCGCCTCGCGGGCCCGCATCCAGTTCCGGTTGCCCCGGACGGTGTTGATCTCGCCGTTGTGCGCGATGAACCGGTACGGGTGCGCCAGCTCCCACGCCGGGAACGTGTTGGTCGAGAACCGCGAGTGCACCAGCGCGATCGCGCTGCTGAACCGGCGGTCCGACAGGTCGGGGAAGAACGGCTCCAGCTGCGGGGTCGTCAGCATCCCCTTGTAGACGATCGTCCGGCTGGACAGGCTCGGGAAGTACACCCGGACGTCCTGCTCGGCGCGCTCGCGCATGCAGAACACGGCGCGGTCCAGCTCCAGGCCGGTCTTGCCCGCGTGCGGGCCGCCGGCGGCGGGCGCGACGAACAGCTGCGCGAAGTGCGGCATGACCCGGCGGGCGGCCGGGCCGGTGAACGCGGGGTCGTGCGGGAGCTCGCGCCAGCCGAGCACCGTCAGGTGCTCCTCGGCGCACAGCGTCTCGATGTGCGCGACCGCGGCGGCGCGCTCCTCGGCGTCCGCGGGGAGGAACGCGATGCCGGCCGCGTAGGCGCCGGCCTCGGGCAGCGCGAAGCCGCACTCCTCGCGGAAGAACGCGTCCGGGATCTGGACGAGGATGCCGACGCCGTCGCCGTCGTCCGGCTCCGCGCCCACGGCCCCGCGATGGTCCAGGTTCTTCAGGACGGTCAGGGCGTTCTGGACGATGTCGTGGCTCTTGCGGCCGTGCAGGTCGGCCACCATGCCGACGCCGCAGGCGTCGTGCTCGTTCGCCGGGTCGTAGAGCCCCTGGGGTCCGGGGCGGCCCGGTGTGAGGGCAGCAGCAGCCATCAACCCTCCCGTCGTCGTCGGTGTGTCACTGCTTCGTGTCAGTGCAGTCCGGGACGACGTTGGCCCTGCTGCGGTGAGATGACATTACATCACTGCCGGGATCATGCCCGACTGGACCAGATCGCGAAACTTCTCCGGGGCGATCGGCTGCGCGTCATCTCCGAGTGGTTTAGACCAGGCTACCGGGTCGTGAAAGTTGCATAACGCCCTGACCTGGTGAGGATCATCACCGGGCGGGGAGGTTTACGGAGCGGAGAACGCAACACGGCTGAAACACGCGCGGGTATCCGGAGGATTCCCGGGCGCGGCCGGCGCGGCGCCGCGGCTCCCGCTCAGTGGGACGCCGCGGCTCGGTGGCGCGGCCGCCCAGCGGGACGCGGCGGCGCGGCGGCTCAGTGGGAGGCGGCGGCGCGGCGGCTCAGTGGGAGGCGGCGGCGGCGCGGCCCAGCACCGACGGCGCCTTCCCGCCCTCGATCAGCAGCGACAGCAGGTTGCCGTCCGACGCGTCGCCCTTGCCGTCCAGGCGCTGCGCCCACGACACCACCGCGTAGTGGCCCATCGCCAGGCCCCGCGCCATCCCGAAGCCCTGCCCGAACCGGTCCAGCGGCGCGGGCGCCGGCAGCGGCACCACGAACCCGCCGCCGAGCGTGTGGTCCAGCAGGCCGACGAACCGGTCGGCGTCCGCCGAGGACGCCAGGTTGAACACCGCGACGGCCAGCCCGTACCCGTGCCGGCTGTCGGCGTAGATGTCCCGCGCGGCCTGCGTGCAGCCGCCGCGCGCGAGGTCGGCGGCCACGGACTGCCCCCACACCGCGGCGGTGCAGTCGCCGTCGAGCTTCTTGGCCTCCATCGTGAGCCGCAGCTTCGTGCCGTCCACCGTCAGCTTCGCGGACGACGACGGGAACGCCTCCCCGCTCGTCAGCGGCTTGGCATCGGTCTTCCGGGACGCGATGCCCGCGTACGCGGAGGACGACGGCGAACTCGAGTAGGACTCGGGCGAGCTGCCGTTGCCCGCCGCCGTGCCCGCCGGCTTGCCGGGCGCGCCGCCGGCCGCGCCGTCGCCGCCCTTGCCGCCGTCGCCGCCGCCGCTCAACGCCACGGCCGCGATCAGCCCGATCACCACCAGCACGGCGAGGCCGGCGGCGGCACCGAAGTAGAGCTTCGCGCCGGGAGCGGCCTTGCCGCCCCCCGCGCCCTTGGCGCCCGCGGTGCCCTTGCCGCCCGCCGTGCCCCGGCGGCGCGGCATCCCGGTCCTGCCGGGCCTGCCGGTCCTTCCGGGCCCGCCGGGGCGCCGGGCCTTCTTGGGCCTGCCAGGTCTGGACGGGGCGTCCGGCGTCTCGTCCCGCACGGGCGCCTCGGCGCCGTGGGGGACGTCCTGGTACGCGGGATCCCCCTGGTAGGGGTCGCCCTCGGGGTAGCCCTGCTCTACGTAGGGCGGTTCCTCGTAGGACGCTTGCTGCGCATAGGCCGGATCCGTATAGGGCTGATCCGCGTAGGCCGGGTCGGCGTAGGGCTGATCCCCGTAAGGCTGATCCCCGTAAGGCTGCTCCGCGTACGGCTCGTCCGCGTAGGGCTGCTCGGCGGGCGGCTGCTCGGGAGGACCGGCGTGGCCCTGGGCTCCTCGGCGGCGGCCTCCGGAACGTTCCTGCCGGGCGCCGCCGTCGCGCGGCGAGCCGATCCGGCGGGGCCCGCCCGTCCGGCCCTGGCCCCTGCGCGGGGCGGGCTGCCGGCGGCCTGAGCGGCTCGCCGGCGCGCGCCTCGGGCGGCCGCCAGAGCGGCCGCGGTCATCGGGTTCCACGGCGGCGGGGACTACTGCGGCCCGGGGCGCACGCTACGACGCCCCGTTCCCGGCCAGGTCGAGCCGCTGGTAGAGGAAGTCCCCGGCGTTCTCGACGACCAGGCTGACGTCGATCATCTCGTTCAGCGAGTCGGGGCGCGCCCCGCCCGCGCGCTCCACCCACGTCACCATGGCGTAGTGCCCGTAGACGCTGGCGTAGGCGGCGGTGAACCCCGGCCCGAACGTCGCGACGCCCTTGGGCTGCAGCGGCGTCAGCCATCCCGCGCCGGTCGCCCGGTCGAGGTCGCGCAGCACCTGGGCGGAGCCGTCCTGGCTCGCCAGGTTCACGACCATGAACTGGCCGACGTACTTCTTGTCCGGGCTCACGTAGGCGGCGCGGACCACCTGGGAGCAGCCGTACTTGGCGAGATCGCCCTGCAGCCGCGCGCCCCAGCTCGCGCTCTTGCAGTCGGAGGTCAGGTCGGAGGCGGCGAGCGTCAGCGTGTACTTGCCCTGCTTCAGGGTCTTGGAGTCCGCCGAGAACGCCTCGCCCTCCGTGATCGGACGGCTGTCGGCGGTGCGCTGGGCGATCTTGGCGAACCCGTCGCCGCTGAAGTCGGGCGTGTAGGCGGTCGGCATCGCCTTCTCGGCGGGCTTGTCGTCGCCGCCTCCGCCGCCGAGGACGACCACGGCGACGACCGCGATCACGACGACGGCGACCACGGCGGCCGCCCCTCCGTACAGCAGCTTGGGGTTCGGAACGTTCCGGCGGGGCTTGTCCTCCGGCCAGAAGTCCTTCCCTGCGCCGTCGCGTCCGGCCGCGGGGGAACCAGTGTCACGGGCCTCGATCACGCCCCGGAGCTTAGCGGTCCGGCCGCACCCGCCGCGCCCAAAAGGGCGATTCATCCGCATTCGTTGTGCGGCCGGCGGCCCGCGGGCGCTCGCACCGCACCGGGACCGCCGGGATCACAGCCCGTTGGTGCCGATGAGCGCGCCGACGCCGTAGGTGATCGCGGCGGCCGCCGCGCCGAACAGCAGCTGGCGCGCCCCGCCGAACCACCACGCCCGCGTCGTCACCCGCGACACCAGCGCGCCGGCGGCGAACAGCCCCAGCGCCGCCACCGCGGCCGCCGGCCACAGCGTGGACGCGCCCAGCAGGTACGGCAGCACCGGCAGCAGCGCCCCGACCGCGAACGACAGGAACGACGAGCCCGCCGCCAGCAGCGGCGACGGCAGGTCCCCCGGGGACACCCCGAGCTCCTCCTTGGAGTGCACCTCCAGGGCCCCCTCGGGGTTGCGCGACAGCTGCCGCGCCACCTCCGCGGCGGTCTCCGGATCGACGCCGCGCGCCTCGAACACCCCGGCCAACTCGCGCTGCTCGGCCACCGGGTTGCGGGCCAGCTCCAGCCGCTCGATCTCGATCTCGGCGAGCGCCAGCTCCGACTGGGACGCGACGGAGATGTACTCCCCCGCCGCCATCGAGAACGCGCCCGCCGCCAGGCCCGCGAGGCCCGCCAGCAGCACGATCTTCGGATCCTGGCGGCCGCCCGCGATCCCGGCGATCAGCGCGAAGTTGGAGACCAGGCCGTCCATCGCGCCGAACACCGCGGGCCGCAGCCAGCCGCCGCTGACGTCGCGGTGCTGGTGGTGCAGTTCCGGTGTCTGGCCGGACTTCTCCCCGGTCATCTCCCCCGTACCGGACATCGTGTCGTCCTACTTCCCGTCCTTGACGGGCTCTCCCTTCCCTGCCCGCTCGGCAGCGTCGGGGGCACCGTCCGGTTCATTCTCCCTGCTCACGACGGTGGCCGCGACGCCGGGTCCCGGTTCGGGCTCCGGAGCGGAGGCCGGGTCGGGCGCGGGTTCCGGCCGGGGCTCCGCCGCCGCCTCCGGGCGCCCAGCGGGCTCCTCCGCCGCCTCGGGGGCCGGTTCCGCCTCCGAGGTCCCGGCGGCGTCCGCGGGGGCCTCCTCGGCGGGCTGCGCGTCCTCCACGGCGTCCGCGGACCGGTCCGCGTCCTCCGGCTCCGCCGCCTCGCCCTCGGCGGACGCGGGCTCGGCCTCCTCGGCCTTCTCGGGCGCGGACTCGACCTTCCCGGGCGCGGCCTTCTCGGACTCGGCCTTCTCGGGGGCGGGCTCCTCGGAGTCCTGGCCGACCGCCTCCGCGGCCGCCTCGTCCGCCTCGTCCGCCGTTCCGCCGGCCTCCTCGGCCTTCGGGTCCTCGTCCTCGGCGGCGTCCTCCGCCGGCCGGTCCTTCGCGGGCTCGTCCTTCGACGGCTCGTCCTTCGCGGGGGCGTCGCCGACCGGCGCGTCCACCGCGGCGTCACCGGCCGGTGCGGCGGCCCCCGGCGCGTTCCCCACGACGGCCTCGGGGCCGGTCTTGTTGCGCGCCAGGTACAGGTAGGCGGCGGCGCAGAGGAAGACCACGATCGAGGTGTAGTCGTTCAGCCGCAGGCCGAGGAAGTGGTGCGCGTCGTCGATGCGCAGCGCCTCGATCCAGCCGCGTCCCACCGTGTAGGCGGCGACGTACAGCGCGAACGCCCGGCCGTGGGTGAGCTTGTAGCGGCGGTCGGCCCAGATGATCAGGATCGCGACGCCGATGCACCACAGCGACTCGTACAGAAACGTCGGGTGGTAGGTGCCGATGTTCTCGTACTTAGGGTCCAGGGCGGGGCCGTCGCCGAGCGTCGGGCGGTGGCTCGGGTCGATCTTCAGGGCCCAGAAGGTGTGCAGCGGCTTGCCGTACAGCTCCTGGTTCCAGTAGTTGCCCCACCGGCCGATCGCCTGCGCGAGGACGATCCCGGGCGCGCAGGCGTCGGCGAGCGCGAGGATCGAGATGCCGCGCCGCCGGCAGCCGATGTACGCGCCGACCGCGCCGAGCGCGATGGCGCCCCAGATCCCGAGGCCGCCCTTCCAGATCTCCAGGGCCCGGACCGGGTCGCCGCCGCTGCCGAAGTACCGCTGCGCGTCCGTGACCACGTGGTAGAGGCGGCCGCCGACCAGGCCGAACGGCACCGCCCAGACGGCCACGTCGATGATCGTGCCGGGGGCGCCGCCCTTGGCCGCCCAGCGTCGCTCGCCGACCCAGACCGCGGCGACGATGCCGAGAATGATCATGATCGCGTAGGCACGGAGCGGGATGGGTCCGAGGTGCCAGACGCCCTGCGACGGGCTCGGGATGAAGGCGACCGGGTGCATGACCGTTGACGTTACCGCCTCCGGCGGCATGGGACGGAAACGTCCGCGTCACCGACAGCCGATCGCCGCGCTACGGACACCGGTACGAGACCATGCGGGGCGCGCCTCAGCCCTGCCCGGGGGCCTCCCCGGCGGACCGCGGGGTGCCGGAGCCCGCCTTGGCGATGGTCTTCTGCAGGGCGTCCGGAGAGGCGAGGGCGTCGTTGCCGAGCTGCTTGCCGTTGAGCGCGAGGTACGGGGTCGCGGTCACGCCCGCCTTGCCGGCGAAGGCGGTGGCCTGGTCGACCTGGCCGATCTTCTGGGAGCCGTTCACGCACGCGGCGAACGAGGGGTCGGTGACGCCGAGCTGCCCCGCCCACTTGATCAGGTCCGCGTTGGCGAAGCCCTTGTCGCCCTCGGGCGGCTGCTCGTCGTACAGCTTGTCGTGGTACTTCACCCAGTGGTCGGCGGGCATGCAGGCGGCGGCGTTGGCGGCGCGCCGCGAGTTGGACATCAGCGGGTCCTGCTGGAACAGCTGGAACGGCCGGTAGACGACCTTGACGCGGCCCTCGGCGGCGAGCTTCTTCATCGTGCCGCCGACGCGGGCCTCCATCGCCTTGCAGGCCGGGCACTGGAAGTCCTCGAAGACGTCCAGGACGGGCGTGGTGACGCCCGGGTTCGCCATGGCGACCGAGCCGTCCTGCTGCCGGGTCGCGGGCGCGATCGGGCCGCTGTACTTCACGGCGGACGGGCCGCCGCCCCCGTTGTTCCCCACCACGACGACGACGATGACGACCACGACGGCCGCCGCGGCCACCGCGCCCAGCACGACCACGAGCAGCCGCTTGCGCCGCTGCCGCGCCGCCGTCCGCCGCCGCTCCTCCGCGAGCCGGTCCCGCGCGGAACGCTCCCTGTCGGCCTTGCTCATCGATCCCCCAACGGCCGTGACGATGTGTTACCGAGCACGTCTGAGCGTAGTGGGGAGGGGCGTCCCGCGCGGTGAGGCCGCACGGAGGGTTCAGCTGTTCGGGCGGTGGACGGGGCGGTGGACGGCGCGATGGACGGGGTGGCGGACGGTCACTTCCCGGCCGCGCCGCCGCCGGCGGCGGTGACCGCGGCCTTCAGGCCGTCGGGGGTGAAGACGACGTTGGTGTCGAGCTTGCGCCCGTCGAGGAAGACCGTCGGCGTGCTGTCGACCCCGCGGGTCTGCAGCGCGTAGTTGGTCATCGTGTCGACCTGGGACTTCTTCTGCTCGTCCTTGACGCACTTCTCGAAGTTCGCGTCGGAGACCCCGATGTCCTTGCCCCACTTGACCAGGTCCTTCGGCGAGAAGCCCTTCGAGCCCTCGGCCGGCTGGAAGCGGAACAGCGCGTCGTGGTAGGAGATCCACTTGTCGGCGGGGACGCACAGCGCGGCCTCGGCGGAGCGCAGCGAGTTCGTCTTGACCGGGTCGGGGCTGTTGCCGAACAGGTGGAACGGCCGGTAGACGACCTTCACCTTGCCCTCGGCGGCGAGCTGCTCGACGGTCGAGCCGGTGTTCTTCTCGAACTCCTTGCAGTTCGGGCACTGGAAGTCCTCGAAGATCTCCAGTTCCGGCTTGGTGACGCCCGCCTTGGCCATCACGATCGAGCCGTCGGCCTGGCGGCTGAGGGGGGCCAGCGCGCCCTTGTGGACCTCGGCGCGGCCGTTCTTGTTCTTGTGGTCGATGACGAGGACGGTCGCCACCACGATCACCGCAACCGCGACCACCGACCCGATGACGATGGACAGCAGACGCCGCTGCTTGGCCCGCGCCGCCTGCCGCCGCCGCTCGGCGGCCAGGCGCTCTCTCGCGGACCGCTCCCGTGCGGCCTTGCTCATTGGGACTCCTAGGAATGGGGGCCGCGCGTGCTGCGTGCGGCGCGGGTCCGGCGGGACTAGTCGACCTGACCGATCCGCCGGAACTCGTCGAACAGAACGAGAACGAAGAGCAGGATAGTGATGGCGTGGACCCCGCTGCACCACAGGCAGATCTTGTGCAGCACCGCCAGCTCGACCGTCACCAGGTAGACGACGAAGAGCACGCCCACCGACACCGCCGCCAGCCGCGCCCAGCGCAGCTGCGGCCACGGCGAGCGCAGCGCCCAGGGGGTGATCAGCGCTCCGAACCCGACGAAGAACGCGAGCCCGTACAGCGGCATGGGGATGCCGAGGAGCTCGGAGTACTCGCTGGTGGTGACCGCGTGGCAGTCCACCGTGCTGGTGGCCGAGCACACCAGCGCGCCCTGGTCGTAGTGCGTGATCGTCAGGTAGACGGAGATGCCGAGCCCGGCGAGGGTCAGCAGCCAGGCGAGGGCCTGGTACCACGCGGCCGGGACGGGCGCCGCCGCCGTCGCGCGTTCCCGCGCCGTCATCTCTTGCGTCATCGTGGATCCTTCCGGGACGGCCTCCGCCGGCGAAAACACCTTACGGGAGCGGGAGGCCGTCTCAAGCATGAACCGGACGGCGGTGACGGGGAGTTCCCGGAACGAGGTAAAACGTCCGCGGAGACGGGCGGGACCCGTCTCCGCGGACGTTCTCGATGATCGTTCTCCGGAGGGCGGTTCAGCGGCCCTTGCGGACGCCCTCGGCCAGTTCCCCGGTGAGGGCGCGGACGCCGGCGAGGCCGGTGGCGAGGTCCGGGGCGTCCAGCAGCCGGCGGATGAACGCCGAGCCGACGATCACGCCGTCGGCGAAGCCGGCGACCTCGGCGGCCTGCGCGCCGTTGCCGACCCCGAGGCCGAGCCCGACCGGCAGGTCCCGGCCGGACCGGCCGATGATCTCCCGGGTGCGCTCGACGAGCCGCGGCGCGCCGGTGTCGACGGCGTTGCGGGCGCCGGTGACGCCCATCAGCGACGCCGCGTAGACGAACCCGCGGCACTGCGCGGTGATGGCCTCGATGCGCGCGTCGGTGGAGCTGAGCGCGACGAGGAACACCCGGTCGAGGCCGTGCTCGTCGGCGGCCTCGAGCCACTCGCCGCCCTCCTCGGGCGTGAGGTCGGGGGTGATCAGCCCGGCGCCGCCGGCACTGGCGAGGTCGCGGGCGAACGCGCCGACGCCGTGCCGGTCCACGGGGTTCCAGTACGTCATGACCAGCGTCGGGACGCCGGTGGCGGCGACGGCCTCGACGGTGCGGAACACGTCGGCGACGCGGACGCCCCCGACGAGGGCCCGGTGGACGGCGTCCTGGATGGTGGGGCCGTCCATCATCGGGTCGGTGTAGGGCAGCCCGATCTCGATGACGTCGCAGCCGGCGTCGACCATGGTCTTCGCGGCCTCGATCGCACCCTCGAAGGACGGGAAGCCGGCCGGCAGGTAGCCGACGAGCGCGGCGCGGTTCTCGGCTTTGGCCTTGTCGTAGGCGTCCTTGACGGTCACTGCGCCTCCCCCTCGGGCATCAGGCCGAAGAAGGACGCGGCCGTGTGCATGTCCTTGTCACCGCGGCCGGACAGGCACACCGCGATCACGGCGTCCGGGCCCAGCTCCCTGCCGACCTTGATCGCGCCGGCCAGCGCGTGCGCGGACTCGATCGCCGGGATGATGCCCTCGGTGCGGCACAGCAGCGAGAACGCCTCCATCGCCTCGGCGTCGGTGATCTCGCGGTACTCGGCGCGGCCGGAGTCGTGCAGCCAGGAGTGCTCGGGGCCGACGCCGGGGTAGTCGAGGCCGGCGGAGATCGAGTGGGTCTCGAGGGTCTGGCCGTCGTCGTCCTGCAGCAGGTAGGTGCGCATGCCGTGGATGACGCCGAGGGAGCCGCCGACGAGCGTCGCGGCGTGCTTGCCGGACGCGACGCCGTCGCCGCCCGCCTCGAACCCGTACAGCCGGACGGACTCGTCCGGGACGAAGGCGTGGAACATGCCGATGGCGTTGGAGCCGCCGCCGACGCACGCGACGACCGCGTCCGGCAGGGCGCCGGTCAGCTCGAGGCACTGCCGCCGCGCCTCCACGCCGATGATCCGCTGGAAGTCGCGGACCATCATCGGGAACGGGTGCGGGCCCATCACCGAGCCGATGCAGTAGTGCGTGTCCTCCACGCTCGCGACCCAGTCGCGGAACGCCTCGTTGCAGGCGTCCTTGAGGGTGCGGCTGCCGGTCCGCACCGGGACGACCTCGGCGCCGAGCATCCGCATCCGCGCGACGTTGAGGGCCTGCCGCTCGGTGTCGACCTCGCCCATGTAGACGGTGCAGTCGAGGCCGAGCAGGGCCGCGGCGGTGGCGGTCGCGACGCCGTGCTGGCCGGCGCCGGTCTCGGCGATCACCCGGGTCTTGCCCATCCGCCGGGTGAGCAGCGCCTGCCCGAGCACGTTGTTGATCTTGTGGGAGCCGGTGTGGTTGAGGTCCTCGCGCTTCAGCAGCACGCGGGCGCCGCCCGCGTGCTCGGCGAACCGCTTCGCCTCGGTCAGCAGGCTCGGCCGGCCGGCGTAGTTGGCGAGCAGGTCGTCCAGCTCGGCGGTGAAGGCCGGGTCCTTCTTGGCGGTCTCGAACTCGCGGGTCAGCTCGTCCAGGGCCGCCATCAGCGCCTCGGGGGCGAACCGGCCGCCGAAGCGGCCGAAGTGGCCGGTGGCGTCGGGCACGGCGGCAGCGCGCGCCGCACTGTCGATGGTCATGGGAAAACGCGTCCTGTCATGCGTAAGGGGCCTGCGTCGGACAGTCTCAGTGAGATGCGGCGAGGCCCCGCCATCGCTCGTGGAGCGGCTCTGCGGGCATGACCGTAGCGTACCGAGTTCCCGCCGGCACCGGTCAGCCGCTCTGCCGCAGCGCCGGGTGCGCGCCGGCCGCGACCAGGTCGGCGACCGCGGTCCGCGGGTCGCGGCCGATGACCAGGCTCTCCCCCACCAGCACCGCGTCCGCGCCGCTGGAGGCGTAGGCGAGCAGGTCGTGCGGGCCCCGGACGCCGGACTCGGCGATCTTCACGACGGGCTTGGGGATCGCGGGCGCGACGCGGGCGAAGACGCCCCGGTCGACCTTCAGGGTGCGCAGGTCGCGCGCGTTCACGCCGATGACCTTGGCGCCCGCGTCCACCGCGCGGGCGGCCTCCTCCTCGGTGTGCACCTCGACGAGCGGGAGCAGCCCGATCGACTCGGCCCGCTCGACCAGCGACACGAGCGCGTCCTGCTCCAGCGCGGCGACGATCAGCAGCGCCATGTCGGCGCCGTACGCGCGCGCCTCCCACAGCTGGTAGGAGGTGACGATGAAGTCCTTGCGCAGGACGGAGACGTCGACGTTGGCGCGAACGTCCGCGAGGTCCTGCAGGCTGCCGCCGAAGCGGCGCCGCTCGGTCAGCACGCTGATCACCTTCGCGCCGCCGGCCTCGTAGTCGCGGGCGAGGGCGGCGGGGTCGGCGATCGCGGCGAGCGCGCCCTTGGACGGGCTGCTGCGCTTGACCTCGGCGATGACCGACACGCCGGGCCCGCGCAGCGCGCCGAGGGCGTCGCGGGGGGCCGGGGCGGCGGCGGCCTTCTCCTTCAGCGCGCCGAGCGGCACCTCCCGCTGCCGTTCGGCGAGATCGGCCCGGACGCCGTCGATGATCTCGTCCAAGACGCTCAAGTGGTAGGCCCCCTATTTCAGGTCGATCCGTGCACCGATCGTAGCCGCCCCCGCCGACGGTCCTCGCACCCGGGAGGGGTCCGGGACGTCCGAGGCGCGCGGCGGTCCCGCGGTCCGCGGCGCCGCCCGCGGGTCAGGGCGCCAGGGCGTGCGCGAACGGCAGGTTCCGCACGATCCAGTAGACGGCCACGACGCCGACGAAGGAGTACACCGCGACCGGCCGGAACAGCGCCGACCACATCGGCCGGCCCCGGACGCTCAGCACCGTCCAGCGGACGTACAGGTAGCCGAGGACGGGCAGCAGCAGGAACAGCAGCGGGTTGAACCCGAACGCGGCGCCGACGTGCCCGTGCGCGAGCGCGTTGACGAGCCGCATCGCGCCGCAGCCCGGGCAGTAGTAGCCGGTCATGGCGAGGAACGGGCACGTGGGGTAGTGGCCGGGCTGGTTCGGGTCGACGACCGCGACCAGCGCCGTCGCCGCGGCGGCCCCGGCCAGGACGATCCCGTGCGGCATCAGCGCCCGCACCGGGCTCTTGCGCTCGCCTCCACCGGCCGGGTGGGGATGCGCGTGGACGGCGGGACGGCTCACGCCCCCACCATAAGGCCGCCCCGCTGGAAGTCCGCTATGCGTCGAGCACGTATCCCACGCCGCGGACGGTGCGGATGGGGTTGTCGTGGCCGAGCTTGGCGCGGAGCTGGGCGACGTGGACGTCGACGGTCCGGCTGCCCGCGCCGGCGCCGGGGCCCCAGGCGGCGTCGAGGAGCTGCTCGCGGGTGAAGACGCGGCCGGGGTTGGCCATGAGGAACGCGAGGAGGTCGAACTCGGTGACGGTGAGCGCGACGCGGTGGTCGCTCACGGCGGCGGTGCGGCGGTCGGGGTCGAGGGCGACGGGCCCGGCGCGCAGCGGCCCGGGGGCGGGCAGGGGGCCGCGGCGGCGCAGCGCGTCGGCGACGGCGGCGACCAGCACGCGGGGCCCGAAGGGGCGCTCCACGCGGTGCTCGCCGAGGTGGCGGGCGATCGCCGGGTCGAGGGGGCCGGTGACGGCGACGACGGGCGCGGGGAGGGCCGCCTCGGCGACGCGGCGGTACAGGTCGGCGGGCAGCGCGCTGGCGGACAGGTCGAGGACGACGACGTCGGGGCGGGCGCGTTCGGCGGCGGCGGGCGCGCGGCTCGGGTCGGCCTCGATCCGCACCTCGTAGCCTTCGCGGGCCAGGTAGCGGCGCTGGAGTTCGGCGACGGCGGGATCGTGCTCGGCGACCAGGACCAGGCCGTCGGCGGTCACGGCCGGCCGTTCCGGGGGGCGGCGGGGTCACCGGCCTTCCGGGCGTCCGGTCCCCCGGCCGCCGGGCTCCCGGGCTCCTCCTCGGACGGCTCCCGGGCCGCGTCGCGGGCGGTCGGGTCCTCGCCGCGGTCGAGCGACTTCCATAGCGCGGACGGGTCCTGCTCGGGGGCGCCGGACGCGGCGTCCTTCCGGGGGGCGGCGGGGCGGGACGCGGGGGCGCCGTCCCGTTCGTAGCGGGCGGACATGCCCGGCCAGCGGGCGCCGCGGGCCGCCGCGACCATGCCGCCGGCGACGAGGAGGACGCCGCCGGTGACCGACGCCATCCACCACAGGTTCACGTCCAGCGCGGGGTGCGCGCCGATCTTCAGCAGGGCGCTCCTGTCGCCGGCGACCGACAGCACGTGGGCGCGCTGGACGGCGGCGGCGGAGCCGTAGACGACGCCGGCGCCGAACAGGGCGATGAGGACGCCGACGCCGGACCGGACGCGGCCGCGGGTGGCGAACAGGGCGGCGAGCCCGGCGAGGCCTGCCCAGGCGAGCGCGGTCGCGGTGCCGCCGAGGTCGTGGCCGGTCAGGTGCTGGGAGAACGGCGTGATGGCGTCCTCGGCCTTGACGGTGGCCCAGGGGCGGCCGCCGGCGAGCAGGGCCAGGCCCGCCCCGGCGGCGCACAGCAGCGCGGTGAGGCCGCGCTCACGCCCGGGGGTCATGAGCGCGCGTCAGGGCGTTCCCCGACCACGGCGTCGAGCACGTCGGCGTCCCAGCAGGTGCGGTCGCCGGTGTGGCAGGCCGCGCCGACCTGGTCCACCTTGACCAGGATCGCGTCGGCGTCGCAGTCGAGCGCGACGGACTTGACCCACTGCTGGTGGCCGGAGGTCTCGCCCTTCACCCAGTACTCCCGGCGGCTGCGCGACCAGTAGGTGCAGCGGCCGGTGGTGAGGGTGCGGTGCAGGGCCTCGTCGTCCATCCAGCCGAGCATGAGCACCTCGCCGGTGTCGTACTGCTGCGCGATCGCGGGCACCAGGCCGTTGGCGTCGCGCTTCAGCCTCTCGGCGATCTTGGGGTCCAGATTGGACGAGGGAACGGACATGACGTCCATTGTGCCGGGTGGTTCCCGGTACCCGCGACGGACCCGGCGGCGCCGGGCGCGGCCCCCGCGCCGCGGGACACGAAAGGGCCCGCCCTCCCCTGCCGGGGAGACCGGGCCCAGACGTACGACTGCGGGTCTTACAGGGGGACGACCTGGTCGGCCTGGGGACCCCGGTTACCCTGCGTCACCTCGAACTGGACGCGCTGGTTCTCGTCCAGCGTGCGGTACCCGGAGGACTGGATCGCCGAGTAGTGCACGAAGACGTCCGGCCCGCCGCCGTCCACGGCGATGAAGCCGAAGCCCTTCTCGGCGTTGAACCACTTCACGGTGCCCTGCTGGGGCATGTCTTTCTCCTTGCGGCAAAACACGGGCCCACACCTCGCGGGCCCGGCGCGGTCGCTGCGGAACGCTCTCGCCCCCGGTACGGTCCCGGAAAAGCCAAAACGCCCGCTGCCATCAGTCCGCGGGCGTCTGGACAAACGATCGAGAACCACGACTGCAACCGACCGCACCACCGTATCACCGGTTCCGCGTAAAACGCAGGAGCGGGAAGGCTTGCGTTTCGCCTCTCAGCGAACCCTGCCGTTACCTGCCCGTTAAAGACTCCAACCGGTCTCGGTCAGGGTCTTGACAGAGTCCGTGGGCCCGGTGAGGCGGACCTTCGCGACGTCGGTACGGCCGAGCGCCCACAGGACCAACTCCCCTACGGGCCCGTGGACCCGCACGGGGCCCGAGCCGCCGCCGCCCCCACTCCGGCCCCGTCCGCGGGCTCCGCCGGAGACCCGGACGCTCCTCCCGTCGGGCCGCACCAGCGTTACCTCGACGTGAACTTTTCTTAGGACAAAGCGGGCAATTTTTATCCGTCTCCAGAGAAGTTCCTCGAGTTCACCGGACAGGTCCCTGGGCTCCCAGTCCGGCCCGGCCCGGCGGATGTCCTCATGGTGAACAAAGAACTCGACACCGTTGGCAGTTTTGTCCACGCCCGGAACCGCGTACGGCGAGAACTTCGGCGGACCCTGCCGAAACCGTTCCACCAGGCGGTCGAACGGGACGGCCCGCGCGGTGCGGCGCCGGACGCGCTCGGTGTAGAAGGCCAGCGGCGGCAGCAGTATTCCGGGCGCGGCGTCCGGCCGCCCCTCCCGGACGACCAGGTGCGCGGCCAGGTCGCGGGCGTCCCAGCCGCCGCACCTGGTGGGCGCGTCGGCGCCCGCCTCGGCCAGGGCGCCGGCCAGCAGGCCGCGCTCGCGCCGGACGGGGTCGTCCTCGGGCGTGCTCATCGGATGATCGTAGGCCGCGGGAGCCGGGTCGGGAATAAGCGTCAGGGCCGCATGGTAGGGACTAGTCAGGCCCGCGGAACCCCCACATCCCCACACGCAGGGGGCATCACCGCGGGTCGCCGTGCCGTGATCGAGGAGTAACCGTGCCGCCTGCGTCCAGACGCGTGTCCCCCCATGTCCTGCGCGAAGGACTGCGGGTGCTGTGGGTCGCCGTCCGCGCCGAACCGCGGGTGTTCACCGTCTCGGTGATCGCCAGCGCGGTCTACGCGGCGATGACCGTCGCGACCGCCCAGGTGCTCGGCTGGGCGACCCAGACCGTCGTCCTCCCGGCGTTCCGGGAGGGGCGCACCACCGCCGGGGCGCTGTCCGGCGCCGCGGCGGCGATCATCGGGGTCGCGCTGCTGAAGTCGCTCGGCGTCGCGGGCCGCCGCTTCTACGCGGGGCTGATGCAGTACCGGATGCAGGCCGCCTACCGGCGGTCGGTGACCCGGCAGTATTTGCGGCTGCCGCTCGCCTGGCACCACCGGCACCCGACCGGGCAGCTGCTGTCCAACGCCAACGCCGACGTCGAGGCGGTGTGGGCGCCGATCGCGCCGCTGCCGATGGCCGTCGGCGTGGTGTTCATGCTGCTCATCGCCGCCGTGTCGATCCTGCTCACCGACGTCGCGATCGCCGCCGTCGGCTTCCTGATCTTCCCGGCGATCGCGCTGATCAACGTGGTGTACCAGCGCCGGCTCGCGCCCGTCGCGACCCGGGCGCAGCAGCTGCGCGCCGAGGTCAGCGAGGTCGCGCACGAGAGCTTCGAGGGCGGCCTGGTCGTCAAGACCCTCGGCCGCGAGGAGGCGGAGACCGAGCGGTTCCGGGAGCGGGCGCACGAGCTGCGCGACGCCAACATCGCGGTCGGCCGGATCCGCGGCCTGTTCGACCCCGTCCTGGAGGCGCTGCCGAACCTCGGCGTGCTCGCCGTCCTGCTGATCGGGTCGGTGCGGCTGGAGTCCGGCGCGATGACGGCCGGCGACCTGGTCCACGTCGCCTACCTGTTCACGCTGCTGTCGTGGCCGATCCGCGCGCTCGGCTGGGTGCTGGCGGAGGTGCCGCGCAGCGTCGTCGGCTGGCAGCGGGTCCGCGGCGTGCTGGACGCGACGGGCTCGCTGCCGTTCGGCGACGCGGCGCTCGGCGAGGACAAGGCCGCCGCGCTGGAGGTCCGCGACGTCCGGTTCGCCTACGAGGGCGCCGACGGCGACCGCGAGGTCCTGCACGACGTGTCGTTCACCGCCTCCCCCGGCCGGACCGTCGCGGTCGTCGGGCCGACCGGGTCCGGCAAGTCGACGCTCACCTCGCTGCTGGTCCGGCTGGTCGACCCGGCGGACGGGTCGGTCCTGCTGGACGGCGTGGACCTGCGGGACGTCCGCAAGGGCGGCGTCGCGGAGACCGCCGCGCTCGTCCCGCAGCAGACGTTCCTGTTCGACGACACCGTCCGCGGGAACGTGACACTCGGCCTGGACGTCCCCGACGAGCGCGTCTGGGAGGCGCTGCGGCTCGCGCAGGCCGACGGGTTCGTCGCGGCCCTCGCCGACGGGCTCGACACCCGCGTCGGCGAGCGCGGCGCGTCGCTGTCCGGCGGCCAGCGGCAGCGGCTCGCGCTGGCGCGCGCGCTGGTGCGGCGCCCCCGGCTGCTCGTCCTGGACGACGCGACGTCCAGCGTCGACCCGCAGGTGGAGGCGCGCATCCTGCACAGCCTGCGTGAGGCCCAGTCCCTGCGCGACGACGGCGGCGGCGCGACCGTCGTGGTCGTCGCCTACCGCAAGGCCACGATCGCGCTGGCCGACGAGGTCGTCTACCTCGACCACGGCCGGGTCACCGGGCGCGGCACCCACGCGGAGCTGCTGGAGACGTCCGAGGGGTACCGCGACCTCGTCAACGCCTACGAGCGGGCGGAAGCGGAACAGGAAGCGCTCGACGGCGGCGAGGAGGCCCTGGCATGACGGTCATCGACGAGGCGGCGGCCACCGAGGGCGGCCTCAGCACGCTGCGGCGCGGCCTGCGCCTCAGCCCCGAGTTCCGGGCCGGGCTGGCGGGCACGCTGGTGCTGGCGCTGCTGTCCACGGCGGGCCGGGTGGTGGTGCCGATCGCCGTGCAGCAGACCATGGACAAGGGCCTGGACCGGGCCGGCGGCCCCGACATCGGCTTCATCCGCTCGGCGGTGCTGCTGTGCGCCGTCGCCGTGCTGCTCACGGCCCTGTGCGCGTACGCGATGAACGTCCGGCTGTACAAGACGTCCGAGGGCGGGCTCGCGGGGCTGCGCGTCAAGGCGTTCCGGCACGTCCACGACCTGTCGATGCTGACGCAGAGCGGCGAGCGGCGCGGCTCGCTGGTGTCGCGGGTGACGACGGACGTCGACCAGATCAGCAACTTCATGCAGTCCGGCGGGCTGATGTTCATCGTGTCGATCGGGCAGCTGCTCGTCGCGAGCGTGCTGATGCTCGTCTACTCGTGGCAGCTCGCGCTGCTGGTGTGGGCGGCGTTCCTGCCGCTGGCGTTCGCGCTGCGCCGCTTCCAGCGGCTCGTGTCCGCCCGGTACATGCAGGTGCGCGAGCGCATGGGCGACCTGCTCGCCGCGGTGAGCGAGTCGGTGGTGGGCGCGGCCGTCATCCGCGCGCACGCCTCCGAGGAGCGCACCGGGCGCCGCGTCGACGACACCGTCGACGCGTTCCGCAGCACGCAGACGCGCGCGCAGGCGATGGTCGCGCTGACGTTCCCGGTCAGCGAGCTGGTCGCGGCCATCGCGACCGGCGGCGTGGTCGTCGTCGGGACGCTGCTCGGCATCGGCGGCCACCTGACCGCCGGGGAGCTGGTCGCGTTCCTGTTCCTGGTCACCCTGTTCGTCAGCCCGATGCAGACGGCGACGGAGGTCCTCAACGACGCGCAGAACGCCATCGCCGGCTGGCGCCGCGTGCTGGGCGTCCTCGACACCGTCCCGGACGTCGCCGACCCCGGCGACGCCGGCGAGACCCTGCCGCGCGGCCCGATCGAGGTGCGGTTCGACTCCGTCGGGTTCGCCTACCCGGGCGGCCCGCCCGTCCTGCACGACGTGAACGCGACGATCGCGCCGCGCAGCCGCGTCGCGATCGTCGGGCAGACCGGGTCGGGCAAGACGACGTTCGCCAAGCTCCTCACCCGCCTCATGGACCCGGTGTCGGGGCGCGTCCTCGTCGACGGCGTGCCGCTGGACCGCGTCCGGTTCTCCTCGCTGCGCGAGCGGATCGTCATGGTCCCGCAGGACGGGTTCCTGTTCGACGCGTCCCTCGCCGACAACATCCGCTACGGCCGCCCGGACGCCACCGACGAGGACCTCGCCCTCGCGGTGACGGAACTGGGCCTCGCGGACTGGCTGGAAGGGCTCCCCCAGGGCCTAGACACCCCCGTCGGGCAGCGCGGCGAGTCCCTGTCGGCGGGCGAGCGGCAGCTCGTCGCGCTGGCCCGCGCCTACATCGCCGACCCGGACCTGCTCGTCCTGGACGAGGCGACCTCCGCCGTCGACCCGGCCACCGAGGTCCGCATCCAGCGGGCCCTGGACGGCGCGACCCGCGGCCGCACCGCGATCTCCATCGCGCACCGCCTGTCCACCGCCGAGGCCGCCGACGAGGTGATCGTCTTCGACGCGGGCCGCATCGTCCAGCGCGGCCCCCACGCCGAGCTGGTCGCCCGCCCCGGCGTCTACGCCGACCTCCACGCCTCCTGGACAGCCCAACGCAACCTGTAAAACCCCGGGAGGCCAAACCCCAACCCGCCTGGTCAGCGCCCCCGGCCCCGGCAGGTTGAAGCCCGGCCCCGGCAGGTTGAAGGCCAGCCACCTCACGGGCAGGCACGCGGAGCGAGCGCCAGCGAGCGCAGCGGGCCTGCCCGCCGGTTGAGGGGCTGTTTCGCGCGGAGCGCTAGCGGAGCGGGAAACAGCCCCTCAACCGTGACGGGGGTTCCAGGGGGTCGCTCCCATGGGGAAAAGCCAGCTAAAGCACTTGCCCGTTATCTGTTCCGGTGCGCATTCTGCTGGGGTGAGCAACGAGGTCGTGTTGGAATCGGCGGGCACGCTGCGGGGTCAACTGCAGCGGGGGCTCGGTAGGGCCGCGCGGCGCGCGGCGGACAGGCCCGGCGCGGGCGAGTACGTCTATGACTGCATCCGGAGGGATCCGCGGTGGGATCGGCAATGTGAGGCCAGAGGGCTGTACTACGCCCGGTTGATGGTGGATCTGGAGTTGCCGGTGTGGCCGGTGGCGGAGCATCTGGCGGATCCGTCGGACCATGCGGACGGCGACGAGTGGCGGGTGCGGCTGGCGTTGGAGGTGCTGGGGCATCTGGTGCGGTTGAGCCGGCGGGAGGCGGCGGTGCCGCTGCGCCGGTACGCCGAGGAGGGGGCGCACTGGTTCGACGCGCTGGACGAGCTGGTGGAGCTGGGCGATCCGCGGTTGGCGGAGGGGCTGGACGAGCTGGTGGCGGCGCGGTGCGACGACGGTGACATCGGGTCGCTGGTGGCGGGTGGTCCGAATCCGGTGCTGGAGAGCTGGGCGGTGCGGCAGCCGCGGATAGCGGAGGCGCTGGCGCGGCGGCGGGAGGCGGGGCGGCCGCGGCGGCCGGTCGGCGCGGTGCCGGGCGGGGCGGAGCGGACGGACGCGGAGTTGCTGGAGCTGGCGCGGCGGCGGGACGACGGGGCGATCGCGGCGATCTTCGAGTTGGGGCGGCGGCGGACGCCGGCGCTGCTGGATCTGGCGGAGGAGCTGCTGCCTCAGCGGCCGAGCAGGTTCGGCGGCGCGGTGTGCCGGGCGCTGCGGGAGTACGGGCCGGAGGCGCTGCCGTGGGCGCGGGCGTGGGCCGCCGAGCGCGGCGGGTGCGCGTTCATGGGGATCAGCATGCTGGCGAGATACGGGACCCGGCAGGACGTCCCGCTGCTGATGGAGGAGTTGCGGGATGCGTTGGAGAAGCGGGAGTGGCAGGCCGCCGCGGGGCCGATCGAGGGGCTCGGGAGGCTCCGCGCCGGCGAGGCCGTCCCGCTGCTGAAGACCGCTTGGACCGAATCACCCTACGCTTTCCTCAGACCACGCATTGTGACCGCTTTGACCCGTACCGCTCCGCACACCGCCGAGTCGTACACGATCGAGGGCCTCTGGGACTGCCAGGAGGGCGTCCGCGCGGAGGCGGCCCGGTTCGCGCCGCTGACCGAGGAGACCCGGATCCGGCTGCAGCGGCTGCACCACGACGGGGCCGAGGACTCCGGCGTGCGGGCGGCGGCGGGCGCCCGTCTCGCCGTCTGAGCGCCCGCTGAACCCTTCCGGGCCCGCGCGCGTACCGCCCGTCGTACCGCGCATCTCACCCCGGGAGGACGGGCCATGGGCTCCACGCATCACCTCGGACGTGCGGCGGGGGTCTCCCGCGCCGGTCTGGCGCTGGCGGTCGCCGCCGTGCTGGCGCTGCCGCTGGCGGCGGGCTGCAGCGCCGCTGGGAAGTCCGGCGGGTCCGGCGACGCCGACCGGGCCGCCGCGCCGGCGAACCTCGACGAGCTGGCCGCGCGGACGGGCTGCAGCCTGGTCGGCCGCCGCAAGGCGCAGCAGTTGCAGCAGGGCAACTGCCGGAACTCGCGGGGCCAGTACGTGCTGGTGAGCTTCGACAGCGACCAGGACATGACGTCGTGGCTGGACGAGGCGAAGCCGTGGGGCGGGACGTACCTGGTGGGGACGCGTTGGGTGGCGGTGAGCACTCCCGCCACCCTGCAGTCGCTCCGCAAGGATCTGGGCGGGCACATCATGTCCGGCGAGATGCACGGGATGAGCCACTCCTGACGCCGGGTCCCGCTCAGGTGAGCGCCGCGGCCCACCGTTCGAGGGCTGGTCCGGTGCGCGCGAGGACGCGCCGGGCGGCCAGGCCGCGGGTGACGGTGCCGGGCCGCAGCAGCGGGTGGCCTGGGCCATCCACGACGACGCGGAGCGCCGCGACGGGGACGCCGTCCGGGAGCGCGGCGGCGACGCGCGCCGACTCCATGTCGACGACGCGGGACCCGTCCGCCGCCCACACCCGCCGTTCCGCCTCGCGGACGATCCGGTCCGCGGTGACGAGCGGCCCGACGTGCGCGCGCAGGCCGTCCCCGGCGAGGCCGGCGGCCAGCGTCCGCGCGCCGGGGCACGGCACGGGCTTGCCGCCGCCGCGGATCTCGTCCGCCACCACCACGTCGCCGGGCGCGACCCCGTCGTCGAGCGCGCCGCCGAACCCGACGACGGCGACGGCACGGCAGCGGGGCAGCCGGGCGGTGTGCCGCGCGCGGTAGCCGACGACCACGGCGGGCGCGCGGGCGAGCCCGCGCCGGACCGCGCGGGCCTCCAGCCGCAGCGCCGCGCACACGACCAGGCCGGGCGCCTCGTCACCGGTCATCCGCCCAGTGCAGCACGGGCGCGGCGCAAGATCCAGCTCCCGGGTGCGCGGGGCGGTGCGCGCCCCTATGATTCGTTCATGCGTTCGATCAGCACGGCGGAGCGGCGGGCCAGGCTCGTCCGGCGGCACCGGCTGGCCCCGGAGGCCCGCACCGGCGATGTCGCGGAGATCGCCCGGTCGCTGGTGGTGCTGCACGCCACCGACCCGGCCACGGTGTTCCTGTCCGTCGCGGCCCGCAGCGACACGGCCGGGCCGTCCGACGTGGAGCGCGCCCTCTACGACGACCGGACGCTGCTGCGGATGCTGGCGATGCGCCGGACGATGTTCGTCGCGCCCGTCGACCTCGTCCCGGCCCTGCAGGCGTCCACCGCGTCCGCGCTCGCCGCCAAGCAGCGCCGGCGGTACGGGACCCTGATCGAGCGCGGCAGCGACATCACGGACGTCCCGGCCTGGTTCCGCCGGGTGGAGGACGCGACGCACCAGGCGCTCCTGGCGCGCGGCGAGGCGACCGGCGCGCAGCTCAGCGCGGCGGTGCCGGAGCTGCGCACCCAGGTCGACCCCGCGCCCGGGAAGGCGTACTCGCGGCCGACGGGCGTGACGACCTGGGTGCTGGTGACGCTCGGCTGCGAGGGGCTCATCGTGCGGGGCCGCCCGAACGGCGGCTGGACCAGCAGCCAGTACCGGTGGGCGCCGATCGAGACGTGGCTGCCCGGCGGCGTCCCGGAGGTCCCGGTGGACGAGGCGCGCGCCGAGGTCGTCCGGCGGTGGCTGCGCGCGTTCGGCCCGGCGCCGGTCGCCGACCTCAAGTGGTGGACGGGCTGGACGGCCGGGGAGGTCGGCAAGGCCCTCGCCCTCGTCGACACCGTGGAGGTCGACCTCGGCGGCGCGACCGGGCTCGTCCTCGCCGACGACCTGGAGCCCGATCCGCCGGCGGAGCCGTCGGCGGCGCTGCTGCCCGCGCTCGACGCCACCCCGATGGGCTGGCAGGAGCGCGGCTGGTTCCTCGGCGGCCACGGCCCGCTGCTGTTCGACCGCAGCGGCAACATCGGCCCGTCCGTCTGGTGGGACGGGCGGATCATCGGCGGCTGGGCGCAGCGCAAGGACGGCGAGGTCGCCGTCCGGCTGCTGGAGGACGCCGGCGCGGAGGCGGAGGCGGCCGTCGCGCGGGAGGCCGAGCGGATCGCCGCCTGGTACGGCGACGTCCGCGCGATCCCCCGCTTCCGCACCCCGCTGGAGAAGGAGCTCACCGCCTGACCGCGGCGCGCGCGATGAGGCCGGCGAGAGGCGAACGTGGGCGCGGAAGTGGTTTACCACGCTCGGGCGCTTTTGTTCCCGGAACCAAACCGAACAAAGCGGAGACCATTTCCGCTCTGCCCGCGACCTGGGCTCTGATCAGCCATGATGTGGGGCATGCCCGCAGATCGCATGCTCCCCTCGCCCGAGGCGGCGGACGTGGTCGCGCTCGCCCGTGACATCGCCCGCCGCGAGCTGGCGCCGCGCGCCGCGCCCGCCGAGGAGGCCGGCGCCTTCCCGCGCGAGATCTTCCGGATGCTGGGCCGCGCCGGGCTGCTCGGCCTGCCCTACCCGCCCGACCTCGGCGGCGGCGGACAGCCCTACGAGGTGTACCTGCAGGTGCTGGAGGAGATCGCCGCGGTGTGGGCGTCGGTCGCGGTCGGCGTCAGCGTGCACACGCTGTCGTGCTTCCCGCTGTACGCCTGCGGCACCGACGTGCAGCGCAAGCAGCTGCCCGAGCTGCTGGAGGGCGACCTGCTCGGCGGGTACGCGCTGGCGGAGGAGCACGCGGGGCCGGACGCGGCGGGGCTCAGCACGCTCGCGGTGCCGGACGGCGACGGCTACCGGATCACCGGCACCAAGACGTGGATCACGCACGGCGGCGAGGCCGACTTCTACGTGCTGTTCGCCCGCGCGACCGGCGACCCGGGCGGCCTGACGTGCTTCCTCGTGGAGGGCCGCATGGACGGCCTGGAGTTCGGGCCGCCCGAGCGAAAGATGGCCCTCACCGCGTCCACCACGGCCAGGCTGCACTTCGACGGCGCGTGGGTGCCCGAGGACTGGCGGATCTCCGACGAGGGCTGCGGGTACCCGATCGCGGCGGCGGCGCTGGACGCCGGGCGGCTCGGCATCGCCGCGTGCGCCGTCGGCCTCGCCCAGGGCGCGCTGGACCACGCCGTCCGGTACGCGGCGGGGCGCGGCCAGTTCGGCCGCCCGGTCATCGCCAACCAGGGGATCGCGTTCCTGCTCGCCGACATGGCCGCCGCCGTGGAGACGGCCCGCGCCTGCTACCTGGAGGCGGCCCGGCGCAAGGACCGCGGGCTGCCGTTCGCGCGGCAGGCGTCCATCGCCAAGCTCGCCGCGACCGACGCGGCGATGCGGGTGACGGCGGACGCGGTGCAGGTGCTGGGCGGCGACGGCTACACCCGCGACCATCCGGTGGAACGGTACATGCGGGAGGCGAAGGTGATGCAGATCTTCGAGGGCGCCAACCAGATCCAGCGGATGGTGATCGGCCGCCACCTCGCCCGCGACGCCGGCTACGCCTGCTGACCCGGCCGGCCCGTCACGCCCGCCGGGCCGTCACGCACGCCGGCCCGGCGGGTCCGGGGCGCCGAGCCGCGCCCGCTGGTCGGCGCGGCTGCGGCGGGTCAGCGTCAGGACGAACCCGGCCGCTGCGGCGACGCAGGCGGCGAGCACCGCGAGGAACGCCAGGCCGGTGTAGAACCCGGCGGTGCCGTCCGGCGCCACCAGCAGCGGCCCGTCGGTGCCCCGGCAGGTCAGCACGGCCGCCCCGGTCACCGGCGCGGTCAGCGAGGCGGTGTAGCGGTAGCCGGGCCGGTCGGCCGCGCTCCAGGAGTTCTTGCGGGTCAGCCGGACGCGGCCGCGCTCCCCGCCCTGCACGCCGCCGTGCTCGACGGCGCATCCGAACGGCGCCGTGCCGTCCCGCCGCACGTAGAGGAAGTAGATGCGGCCCGCCTTCAGCCGCGCGGGGACGCCGGACGCCGCGTCGCCCGACACGGCCGGCCCGGCGCCGGTGTCGCCCCGCGCCAGCGCGAGCGTCGTGAACAGGCCCGCGGCGGCCAGCACCACCAGCGCGACCGGCACCGCGTACCAGCCCGCGGCGGGACGGACGGGCGGCGTGCTCCAGGCCGGGGCGGGCGGCGCCGGCCCCTCCGGAGCGTTCACTCGCGGCCACATCCCGGTCCCCCCGATCCGAACGTCACCGTGTCGTGCCGCCACCTTTCCAGACCGCGGACCCGCACGTCAGGGACTTGGTGAGGGCGCCGAGGTGTCGGCCGGGCGCGAGCGGTTACCTTACTAGGCAGTAGCAACCGTGGGAGGTCGCATGGCCCTCAGGGACCGCCTGCCGGCCCCGCCGATCCGCGTGCGCCGCCCGCGCGGGCTGCCCCGCTCGCCGCTGCCGCGGTACACGGTCGAGCGGGACCTGCCGGTGACGATGCCGGACGGCGTGACGCTGCTCGCCGACCGCTACGTCCCGGTCGGGGTGCGGCGACCGCCCACCATCCTCGTGCGCACTCCCTACGGACGGCGAGGTCCCGCCGCACTGGCCAACGGCCTGCCCTTCGTTCCGTTCGGTTTCCAGCTGGTCGTGCAGAGCGCGCGCGGGACGTTCGGTTCCGGGGGCGAGTTCGACCCGCTCGGCGGCGAACGCGAGGACGGCCTCGCCACCGTCGCGTGGCTGAAGGAGCAGCCGTGGTTCGGCGGGTCGTTCGCCACCTACGGCGCCAGCTACCTCGGCTACTCCGCCTGGGCGATCGCCGCCGAGGCCGGACCGGAGCTGAAGGCGATGTCGCTGCAGATCACCGCGTCGTCGTTCCGGGACGCCGCCTACGTCGGCGGGTCGTTCGCGCTGGAGTCCACCCTCACCTGGACGGATCTCACGCACCGGCAGCAGCAGCCGTTCGGGCTGCTCACCGCGTCGCTGCTGTCGCGCCGCCGCGCCGTCCGCGCCGCCCGGTCCGGCCGCCCCCTCGCCGAGCTGGACGTGGCGACCGGCGGCCGGCGGATGCGGTTCTACCAGGACCTGCTCACCAACCACGGCACGGACGCGGGCTACTGGGACGGCCGCGACTTCAGCGGCACCGTCGGCGAGGTCGAGGCGCCCGTCGCCCTGCTCGGCGGCTGGTACGACGTGTTCCTGCCGTGGGAGATCAGGGACTACCTGGCGCTGCGCTCCGCCGGGCACCGCCCGTACCTCACCATCGGCCCCTGGTGGCACACCGACGCCCGGCACGGGCTGGTGTCGTTCCGCGAGACGCTCGCCTGGTTCCGCGCGCACCTGCGCGGCGACCCGTCCGGGCTGCGCGCCGACCCCGTCCGGCTGTACGTCACCGGCGCCCGCGAGTGGCGGCACTACGCCGACTGGCCGCCGCCCGGCACCCGCCAGGAGCGCTGGCACCTGCACCCCGGCCGCGGCCTCGGCCCCGACGGCCCGCGGCCGTCCGAGCCGAGCCGGTACCGGTTCGACCCGGGCGACCCGACGCCCGCGCTCGGCGGCCCGACCCTGCTCGGCAGCTCCCGCCCCGTCGACAACCGCCCGCTGGAGCGGCGCCCGGACGTGCTGTCGTTCACCTCGCCGCCGCTCACCGAGCCGCTCGACGTGATCGGCCCGATCGGCGCCGACCTGTTCGTCCGGTCCGACCGCGAGCACACCGACTTCGTCGTCCGGCTCTGCGACGTCGCCCCGGACGGGACGTCCCGGAACGTGTGCGAGGGCGGGCTGCGGCTCCCGGCGTTCGCCGAGAAGCCGGTCGGCACGGCGGGCGTGCGGCGCATCGCGGTCGACCTGTGGCCGGCCGGGCACCGCTTCGCGCGCGGCCACCGCGTCCGCGTGCACGTGGCCAGCGGCGCCCACCCGAAGGTCGCGGCGAACCCCGGCACCGGGGAGCCGCTCGCCACCGCGAGCCGCATGGTCCCGGCGGACCAGGAGGTCTTCCACGACCCGGACCACCCGTCCGCGATCATCCTGCCGATCACCGGCCGGTCCCCGGAGTCGGCGGTGCCCGCCCCCGAGGAGGAGCCCGGCTAGGGCGTCACAGCCGCGCCGCGACGGCCTTGGCGAAGCGGGCGTCGCCGCCGGGGGCGTGTTCGAGGTAGAGGGCGGGCTCGGTGAGCTCCAGCTCGATCAGGAGCGGGTCGCCGCCGGGGCCCGGGATCAGGTCGACGCGGGCGTAGAGGAGGTCGCGGCCGCCCGGGACGGCGTCGAGGACGCGGTGGGCGAGGTCCAGCTCGGCGTCGGTCGCGGTGGTGGCGGTGACCTTGCCGCGGGTCTCGCCGAGGCCGGCGAGGCCCTCGACGCCGGCGCCGGGGTTGAGGACGCGCGCCTTGCGGGCCGCGTGGCTGTACTCGCCGCCGAGGAAGACCAGGGCGGTCTCGCCCGCCGTGTCGACGGCCTCCAGGTACGGCTGGAGCATGACGGTGCGGCCGGCGTCCCGCAGCTCGCGCAGGTGGGCGCGGGCGGCGTCCTCCTCGCCCGGGCCCCAGCGGGCCGTGTCGCGCGAGCCGGACGACACCGACGGCTTCAGCACGTACTCGGGCCAGTCGGCGGGGATGCCGTCGGGGTCCCAGCGGGTCGGGACGACCGGGACGCCCGCGGCCGCCAGGTCGCGCAGGTAGCGCTTGTCGGTGTTCCAGCGCAGCACGTCCGCCGGGTTGAGGACGCGCGGGAGGCTCTCCGCCCAGGCCAGGAACTCCTCGCGCCGGTCGGTGTAGTCCCAGGTGGACCGGACGACGACGAGGTCGTAGCGGGACCAGTGGACGGCCGGGTCGTCCCACACGGCGATGTCGGCGGTGACGCCGAGGCCGGTGAGGGCGGCGGCGAGCATCCGCGCGTCGTCGCTGCCCTCGGGCAGGTGGGCGCAGGTGGCCAGGGCGCACAGGGGTGAGGCGGTCAAGGGGGGTCCTTCTCGCGGGCGGGGAGTGGGTCAGCGGACGGGGGCGCCCGCGCCGCGCAGCGCGTCCTTCACCTCGGAGATCGTCATCTCGCCGAAGTGGAAGACGCTGGCGGCCAGCACCGCGTCGGCGCCGGCGGCGACGGCGGGCGCGAAGTGCTCCACGGCGCCCGCGCCGCCGCTGGCGATGACGGGCACGGTGACGGCCTCGCGGACGCGGCGCAGCATCTCCAGGTCGAAGCCGGCCTTGGTGCCGTCGGCGTCCATCGAGTTCAGCAGGATCTCGCCGACGCCGAGCTCCTGGCCGCGCCGGGCCCACTCGACGGCGTCGATGCCGGTGCCCTTGCGGCCGCCGTGCGTCGTCACCTCGAAGCCCGAGGGGGTGTCCTGCCCGTCCGGGAGCACGGCGCGGCGGGCGTCCACCGACAGCACGACGCACTGCGACCCGAACCGGTGCGCGGCCTCCCGCAGGAACTCCGGCCGCGCGATCGCCGCGGTGTTGATCGACACCTTGTCGGCGCCCGCGCGCAGCAGCCGGTCGACGTCGTCGACGGTGCGGACGCCGCCGCCGACCGTCAGCGGGATGAACACCTGCTCGGCGGTGCGGCGCACCACGTCGTAGGTGGTGGAGCGGTCCGCGCTGGACGCGGTGATGTCCAGGAACGTCAGCTCGTCGGCGCCCTCGGCGTCGTAGCGGCGGGCCAGCTCGACGGGGTCGCCGGCGTCCCGCAGGTTCTGGAAGTTGACGCCCTTGACGACGCGCCCGGCGTCGACGTCCAGGCAGGGGATGACCCGTACGGCGACGGTCACTTCACGGCCTCCGCGCTCATTTCACGGCCTCCAGGGCCTCTTCCAGCGTGAACGCCTGCGCGTACAGCGCCTTGCCGACGATCGCGCCCTCGACGCCGACCTCGACGAGCTTGGCGAGCTCGCGCAGGTCGTCGAGGGACGAGACGCCGCCGGACGCGACGACCGGCTTGTCGGTGCGGGAGCAGACCTCGCGCAGCAGCCCGGTGTTGGGGCCGCGGAGCGTGCCGTCCTTGGTGACGTCGGTGACGACGTAGCGGGGGCAGCCGTCGGCCTCCAGCCGGGCGAGGACCTCCCACAGGTCGCCGCCCTCGCGGGTCCAGCCGCGGGCGGCGAGCGTCGTGCCGCGCACGTCCAGCCCGACCGCGATCTTGTCGCCGTGCGAGGCGATGATCTTGCGGCACCAGTCCGGGTTCTCCAGCGCCGCGGTGCCGATGTTCACGCGGGCGCAGCCGGTCGACAGGGCCGCCTCCAGCGAGGCGTCGTCGCGGATGCCGCCCGACAGCTCCACCTTCACGTCCAGCCGCCCGGTCACCTCGGCGAGCAGCTCCCGGTTGGAGCCGCGCCCGAACGCCGCGTCCAGGTCGACCAGATGGATCCACTCCGCACCCGCGTCCTGCCAGGCCAGCGCGGCGTCGAGGGGGGCGCCGTAGGAGGTCTCGGTGCCGGCCTCGCCCTGCACCAGGCGGACCGCCTGGCCGTCGGCGACGTCAACGGCGGGAAGGAGCGTCAGAGTCATGCGGAAACCCTATCGATACAGGTGAACGTGCCCGGCGCGGGCGAGCGCCGGCGCGGTCAGGAGAGGGTGGACAGCCAGTTGCGCAGGAGCCGCGCCCCCGCGTCGCCGGACTTCTCCGGATGGAACTGGGTCGCGCACAGCGGGCCGTTCTCGACCGCCGCGACGAACCGGTCCCCGTGCTCGGCCCAGGTGACCAGCGGCGGTTCGAGGGTGCCGGTCGGGTCGGGCTCCAGCTCCCAGCGGCGCGCCGCGTAGGAGTGCACGAAGTAGAACCGGGCGTCCGCGAGCCCCTCGAACAGGACCGAGCCGTCCGCGACGTCCACGGTGTTCCAGCCCATGTGCGGGACGACCGGCGCCTCCAGCCCGTCGACCGTGCCGGGCCACTCGTCGCAGCCCTCGGTGGTGACGCCGTGCTCGATGCCCTTGGAGAACAGGATCTGCATGCCGACGCAGATGCCGAGGACCGGCCGGCCCCCGGCGAGCCGGCGGCCGATGATCTGCTCGCCGCGCACCGCCCGCAGCCCCTGCATGCAGGCCGCGAACGCGCCCACGCCCGGCACGACCAGGCCGTCGGCGGCGAGCGCCGCGTCCCAGTCGGCGGTGACGGTGACGTCCGCGCCCGCGCGGGCGACGGCGCGCTCGGCCGAGCGCAGGTTGCCCGACCCGTAGTCGAGCACGACGACCTTCGGGTTCACAGCCACATCACTCCCCCGGCGAACGCCAGCCCCGCCAGGCACAGCACGACCAGCGCCGCGCCCTTCAGTCCCTGCTTGAGGAAGCTGTAGACGCCGGCGAGCAGGAACACCGCGACGGCGAAGACCGCGACGTTGAAGAACGTGAAGTGCAGTCCGCCCGTGTCCAGAGCCGCGGTGCCCACGGCTACAGGGCTCCCTTGGTGGACGGGATGCCGTGCACCTTCGGGTCGAACGCGACCGCGTCGCGCAGCGCGCGCGCCAGCGCCTTGAACTGCGCCTCGACGATGTGGTGGGCGTTGCGCCCGTACGGCACGTGGACGTGCAGCGCCACCTGGGCGTTCGACACGAACGACTCGAAGACGTGCCGGGTCATCGTGGTGTCGTACTCGGGGCCGATCATCGGGGCCATGCCCTCCGGCTCCACGTGCACCAGGTAGGGGCGGCCCGACACGTCCACGGTGACCTGGGCGAGCGCCTCGTCCAGCGGGATGGAGGCGTCGGCGAAGCGGCGGATGCCGGCCTTGTCGCCGAGCGCCTCGCGGAACGCCTGGCCGAGCGCGATCGCGGTGTCCTCGATCGTGTGGTGGCTGTCGATGTGCAGGTCGCCGGCCGTCTTGACGGTCAGGTCGAACGACCCGTGCTTGCCGAGCTGCGCCAGCATGTGGTCGAAGAACCCCACGCCCGTCGCCACGTCGACCTGGCCGGTCCCGTCCAGGTCGATCTCGACGAGGACCTGCGTCTCCTTGGTCCCGCGCTCGACTCGTCCCTTGCGCGTCACGAGCTCTCCTCCAGTACGTCCTTGAGGGCGGCGCGGAACGCGGCCGTCTCCTCGGGGGTGCCGACGCTCACCCGCAGCCACTCGGGCGGGCCGACCTCGCGGATCAGCACCCCGCGCTCCAGCAGCCCCTCCCAGACCCTCCGGCGGTCCGGGAACGTCCCGAACAGCACGAAGTTGGCGTCGGAGTCGGCCACCCGGAACCCCTCGGCGCGCAGCCACGCCACCAGGCCGTCGCGCTCGCGGCGCAGCGCCTCGACGGTGCCGAGCAGCTCCTCGCCGTGCGCGAGGGCGGTGCGCGCCACCGCCTGGGTGACGGCCGACAGGTGGTAGGGCAGCCGGACCAGCAGCAGCGCGTCGATCACGGCGGGGTCGGCGGCCAGGTAGCCGAGCCGGGTGCCCGCCATCGCGAACGCCTTGGACATCGTCCGGGTGACGATCAGCCGGGGGTGGCCGTCCAGCAGCGTCAGCGCCGACGGCGTACCCGCCCGGCGGAACTCGCCGTAGGCCTCGTCGACGACGACCATGCCGGGCGCGGCGTCCAGGACGGCCTCGATGGCCTCCAGCGGCAGCGCGGTGCCGGTCGGGTTGTTCGGCGAGGTGAGGAACACGATGTCGGGCCGGTGCTCCTGCACGGCCGCGAGCGCGCGGGCCGGCTCCAGGCCGAAGTCCTCGTCGCGGAACGCGTCGATCCAGCGGGTCCCCGACACACCGGTGATGATCGGGTGCATCGAGTAGGACGGCTCGAAGCCGAGCGCGCTGCGGCCCGGCCCGCCGAACGCCTGCAGGATCTGCTGGATGATCTCGTTGGAGCCGTTCGCCGCCCACACCCGGCCGGCGGTGAGGCCGATGCCGGGCGTGTCGCTGTTGAGGAAGGCGGCGAGGTCGGTGCGGAGTGCGACGGCGTCGCGGTCGGGGTAGCGGTTCAGCGACCCGGCGACGTCCATGACGGCCTCGCCGAGCGCCTTCACCAGCCGCTCGGACGGGGGGTAGGGGTTCTCGTTGGTGTTCAGCGCGTACGGGACGTCGAGCTGCGGCGCGCCATAGGGCTCCCGGCCGCGCAGGTCGTCCCGCAGCGGCAGGTCGTTCAGTGAGGTCACGAAGGGATCTCCCAGTCGAAGCGTGCCTTGAGCGCCGCGCCGTGCGCGGGCAGGTCCTCGGCCTCGGCGAGCGCGACGACGCGCCCGGTGGCCTGGGCGAGGGCGTCGCGGTCGTACTCCACGACATGGACGCCGCGCAGGAACGTCTGCACCGACAGCCCGGACGAGTGGCACGCGCATCCGCCGGTCGGCAGCACGTGGTTGGACCCGGCGAGGTAGTCGCCGAGCGACACCGGCGCGTACCGGCCGACGAAGATCGCGCCGGCGTTGCGGACGCGGGCGGCGACGGCGGGCGCGTCGGCGGTGTGGATCTCCAGGTGCTCGGCGGCGTAGGCGTCGACGACCTTGAGGCCGTCGTCGATCCCGTCCACCAGCACGATGCCGGACTGCCGCCCGGCGAGCGCCTCGGTGATCCGCTCGGTGTGCTTGGTCCGCGCGACCTGCGCCTTCAGCTCGCGCTCGACCTCGTCGGCGAGCCGCACCGAGTCGGTGACCAGCACGGCGGCGGCGAGCACGTCGTGCTCGGCCTGGCTGATCAGGTCGGCGGCGACGTCCACCGGGTCGGCGGTGTCGTCGGCGAGGATCGCGATCTCGGTCGGGCCCGCCTCGGCGTCGATGCCGATCACGCCCTTGAGCAGCCGCTTCGCGGCGGCGACGTAGACGTTGCCGGGCCCGGTGACCAGGTCGGCGCGGCGGCACTCGTCGGTGCCGTAGGCGAACATGGCGATCGCCTGGGCGCCGCCGACGGCGTACACCTCCTCGACGCCGAGCAGCGCGCACGCCGCCAGGATCGTCGGGTGCGGCAGGCCGCCGAACTCCTTCTGCGCGGGCGAGGTCACGGCGAGGGAGCCGACGCCGGCCTCCTGCGCCGGGACGACGTTCATCACCACGCTGGACGGGTACACGGCGCGGCCGCCCGGCACGTACAGGCCGACGCGGCCGACCGGGATCCACCGCTCGGTGACGGTGCCGCCGGGCACGACCCGCGTGGTCGTGTCGGTGCGGCGCTGGTCGCGGTGCACCGCGCGGGCGCGGCGGATGCTCTCCTCCAGCGCCTCGCGGACGGCGGCGTCGAGCCCCGCGAGGGCCTGGTGGACGGCCTTGACCGGGACCCGGGTGCTCTCCAGCTCGACCCCGTCGAGCGCCTTGGTGTGCTCCCGCACCGCCTGCGAGCCCCTATGGCGCACGTCCTCGCAGATCGGCCGCACCTTGTCCAGGGCGGCCTCGACGTCGAGTTCGGCGCGGGGCAGCACGGAGCGCGGGTCGCCGGGGAGCGAGCCGCGCAGGTCGATACGGGAAATCACGCGCCCAGTCTACGGAGTGGCCCCGGTCCCCCGTGCACCGTCTCACGTGCCGAGACGCCCGTGTCGCCGGTGCCCGGGGACGTGCCGCGGGTCACACCCGCAGCGTCCCGTCCAGCACGGTGACGGCCGCACCGGACACGATCACGCGGTCGCCGCGCAGCGCGGTGCGGACGAGGCCGCCGCGCTCGGACGCCTGGTAGCCGGTCAGCGCGTCCCGGCCGAGCCGCTCGGCCCAGAACGGGGCGAGCGCGCAGTGCGCCGACCCGGTCACCGGGTCCTCGCCGTCGCCGAGCAGGACCCGGGCGGCGAAGAACCGGGACACGAAGTCGTGCCCGCCGGCCCCGCCGTCGGCGCGGGCGGTGACGATCACGCCGCGCCCGTCGATCCGCCCGAGCGCCGCCATGTCGGGGGCGAGCCCGCGCACCTCCTTCTCGTCCGCGAGCTCGACGAGGAGGTCGTCCTGGACGTTGCGGCCCGTCCAGCCGACCTCGGTGCCGAGCGCCTCGGCCAGCCCCGCAGGGGGCACGACGGGCTCGGGCGGGCAGGACGGGAAGTCCATCGCCAGCCCGCCGTCCGCGTCCCGGGTGACGGTGAGGACGCCGCTCTTCAGCGTCCGGAACCGGATGGAGCGGTCGGCCGGGACCGTCCCGGTGTCGTAGAGGGCGTGCGCGGCGCCCATGGTGGCGTGCCCGCAGAGCGCCACCTCGACCAGCGGCGTGAACCAGCGCAGCTCGAAGTCCGCGCCGGGCTCGTCGACGGGGCGGACGAACGCGGTCTCGGAGTGCCTCATCTCGGCCGCGACCCGCTGCATCCACGCGGCGTCGGCGGGCGCGTCCAGCAGGCAGACCCCGGCGGGGTTCCCGGCGAACGGGCGGTCGGTGAAGGCGTCCACGACGAGGATCCTCATGCCGCCGACGCTACCCGCGGCGCCCGCCGCGGCGGCACGGCCAATCGGACGGAAGTGGCCCGGCCGCCCCGGACTGGACGAGAGCGTGACACACGCTTCACACTGTGAAAAATCACCCCTTACCAAGATCATCGACACCGGCGTACGCTGGCGTCGAGGGCGTCCCCGGCCGGCGCGGGAAGGCGCGGGAAAGAGGCGACATGACCGAGCGGCTCCCGCTGTTCCCGCTGGGCACCGTGCTGTTCCCCGGCCTGGTGCTCCCGCTGCACCTGTTCGAGGAGCGGTACCGGCTCCTCATCGGCGACCTGCTCGAACGGCCCGAGCCGCGCGGCTTCGGCGTGGTCGGCATCGAGCTCGGCCACGAGGTCGGCGAGGACGCGGCGCACCGCCTGTCCGGGGTCGGCTGCCTGGCCGAGCTGCGCGAGGCCCGGCGCCACCCGGACGGCCGCTACGACATCGTCACCACCGGGACGCGCCGCTTCCGCGTCAAGGAGCTGGACCGGTCCCGCCCCTACCTGCAGGGCGAGGTGGAGTTCCTCCCGGAGGAGCCCGGCGCCGACCCCGGGCCCGCCGCCCGGCGCGTGCGGCGGCTGTTCCGGCTCTACCGGGAGCGGCTGTCGGCCGCCGGCGCCGGTCCGGTCGACGACCCGGCCCTGCCGGACGACCCGGTCGCCCTGTCGTACCTGATCGCGGCGTCGGTCGTGCTCGACGGGCACGAGAAGCAGCGGCTGCTGGAATGCGAGGACGCGGCGCTGCGGCTCGCCGCCGAGCGCGAGCTGCTGGTCCGGGAGAACCGGATCCTGGACTCCCTGCCGATGATCCCGGCCGGGCAGTTCCTCGACGGCTCGTTCACCCTGAACTGACCGGGGAGCCCGGGGGCCGTCCCCTCGGCGGGGCACCGAGCCGGTCGCGCGCGGGGCCGGAGATCACGGCAGACTGTCCCCCATGAGCAAGCGGGCAGGGGCAGGGGGCGGGAAGGCGGGCGGCCAGGGCACGCCCGCGACGGTCGCCGCCGCCAAGGCCGGGATCGAGTTCACCGTGCACGCCTACGAGCCGGCTCCGGACGCCGAGTCCTACGGCGCGGCGGCGGCCGACGCGCTCGGCGTCCCGCACGACCGGATCTTCAAGACGCTGGTGGCGGAGGTGGACGGGCGGCTGACCGTCGGTGTCGTCCCGGTGTCGGGGTCGCTGGACCTGAAGGCGCTGGCCGCGGCGGCGGGCGGGAAGAAGGCGGCGATGGCGCACCCGCGCGACGCCGAGCGCGCCACCGGCTACGTGGTCGGCGGGATCAGCCCGCTGGGCCAGCGGCGCCGGCTGCCGACGGTGATCGACGCGTCGGTGTCAGCCCTCGCGACCGTCTACGTCTCGGCCGGTCGGCGCGGACTCCAGATCGAGGTCGTCCCCGCCGACCTCGTCGCCCTCACCGGCGCCACCGTCGCCGCGATCGCCCGGGGGTAGCCGGCGGACGAGCACCTCCAGCAGCCCGTACGCGGCGACCGCCGCGACCGGCCAGAACACCAGCACGCCCTTGGCGCGCAGGTCGGCGACGCCGGTGACGGTGGCGCCGTCGCGGGCGTGCCGGACGACGTCGTCGTAGTGGCCGAGCCCGATCAGGTGCCCGGTCTTCCAGGCGAGCAGCGACGCGGCCGCGCCGCCGGCGGCGATGCCGAGGATCAGCGCGATGTCGTTGCGGCGGCCGCGCGCGGCGTAGGCGGCGACGCCGCAGAGCAGGCCCGCCGCCAGGCCGATCAGTGCGAACCTGCCGTCGATCCCGACCGGGCCCTCGCCTTCCGGATCGGCGATCAGCGGCTCACCTTGGATGATCACATATGTGACCTTGGGGATGGTGTTCGCCCACAGCAGCCCCGCGAGCGGCCCGAGCGGCGTCACGATGGCGGTGGTGACCAGCCAGGTCGTCAACTGCCTGCCGGTCGGTCGCCGCACTGCGTACGCTCCTCGATGGAAGTGTCCTCTGACAGCGAAAGCCTAGCCTGCCCAGGTCAGCCGATCGACAATCGAATGGTGTCCCATTCCCGTCTCGATTCACGCCCGCGACCGCCCCGGTTACTGGGATAATGTGCCCGACATGTCCGGATTCAGTCCCGCGTTCGAACGCCTCGGCGCCGCCCTGGCGGCCGTCGTCCTGCAGCAGCAGGAGACGCTCGCCGAGTTCCTCCCGCGCGAGGACTGGAGCGCCGACCTCACCGCCCGCACCTATACCAGCGGCGGCGTGACCGTCCGCGTCTCGCTGCTCGGCTCCTACGCCGCGCGCGAGCGCACCTGGCTGTGGGGGTGGGCGAACCCGCAGTTCGGCGACGCCCATCCCGCGGTCGTCCCGACGCTGGTGATCCGCGCGCTCGGCGAGCGGCTCGGCATCACCGAGTTCACCACGCCCGAGGTCGACCTGTCCTGGTACGACGGGCCCGCCGGGCACGGCGGCGAGCTGATCGCGATGGCGGCGGGCGGGGTGCTGCGCGGCGCCGGCTACATCGGCGCGGGCTACGACGGCGGCTCGGCCTACCTGCACGTCGACGACCCGCAGGTGCCGGCGGCCGGCTGGGACCCGATCCCGGTCCCGCGGCTGCTGGCCGGGGCGACGAGCCTGTTCCCGCACGAGCCGCGGCTCACCCTCGCGGGGCTGCTGTCGCACCACCGGATCGCCTACCGGCAGAGCGACGAGCTGACCGAGATGCGGCTGCCCGGCGGAGGTGGAGCCCGCGCGCTGTTCGACGGCCTCGGCCGCTTCGTCGACTGGCAGGCCGACCTCGCGCACGCGGCGCCCGCCGCGGTCCGCGGCTGACCGGCGACCGCTCCCGGTCGTTCCCCGGCTGATCGCACGGCGGCGCGGGGTCCGCACCGACCGCTACCGGACACCATCACCGGTGCCCCCTCCCGGTGCCGGGAGGGGGCGGGACGCGGCTAGCCCAGGCAGGACGGGCCGAGGAGCTGCTTCAGATCCCCCATCAGCGCCGGGGACGGGGCGACGCGCAGCCGGTCGTCCAGCCGGACGACCGTGGTGCGCGGCCCGTTCTGCAGGTGCAGGTGCACCTCCGACGTGCCCGGATGGGTGATCAGCACCTCCTTCAGCCGCGACACCGTCGGCGGCGTGCAGCGGCCGAGCGGCAGCGTCACCGCCAGCGGGCCGGTGCCCTCGGTGATGGTCAGGTCCGGCTGGGTGACCTCCATCGCGATGATCTTCGCGACGTCCTCGCGGCGGTCCAGCTTGCCCTTGACGATCAGGATCGCGTCCTCGGCGAGCAGCGTGGAGCACAGCTGGTACGACGACGGGAAGCACAGCACCTCGATGGAGCCGCCGAGGTCCTCCAGCTGGAACATCGCCCACGAGTTGCCCTGCTTGGTGACCTTGCGCTGCAGGCCCGACAGCAGCCCCGCGACGACGACGATCTGCCCGTCCGGCCGCTCGCCCCCGTTCAGCACCGCGATCGTGCAGTCGGCCTCCCGCTCCAGGATGTGCTCGACGCCGAGCAGCGGGTGGTCGGAGACGTACAGGCCGAGCATCTCCCGCTCGAAGGCCAGCAGGGTGGTCTTGTCCCACTCCTCGCCCTCGGGGATCGCGACGGCGAACGCGTCCTCGCCGCCCTCCTCCTCCAGCGCGCCGAACAGCGAGTCCTGCCCGACGGCCTCCTTGCGCTTGATGTCGATGACCGAGTCGATCGCCTGCTCGTGCACCATCAGCAGCGCCTTGCGCTGGTGCCCGAGCTCGTCGAACGCGCCCGCCTTGATCAGCGACTCCACGACCCGCTTGTTGCAGACCTGCGACGGGACCTTGTTGAGGAAGTCGTTGAAGTCGGTGTAGGCGCCCTTCTCCCTGCGGGCCGCGACGATCCCGTCCACCACGTTGTGGCCGACGTTGCGGACCGCCGACAGCCCGAAGCGGATCTCGGTGTCGCCCAGCGGGGTGAAGTCGGCCTCGGAGGTGTTGACGTCCGGCGGCAGGACCTTCAGCCCCATCCGGCGGCACTCCGACAGGTAGAGGGCGCTCTTGTCCTTGTCGTCGCCGACGGACGTCAGCAGCCCCGCCATGTACTCGGCCGGGTAGTTCGCCTTGAGGTAGGCGGTCCAGTAGGAGACCAGGCCGTACGCGGCGGAGTGCGCCTTGTTGAACGCGTAGTCGGAGAACGGGACCAGGATGTCCCACAGCGTCTTGACGGCCTCCTTCGAGAAGCCGTTGTCGAGCATGCCCTTCTCGAACCCGACGTACTGGGCGTCCAGCTCGGCCTTCTTCTTCTTGCCCATGACGCGGCGGAGCAGGTCCGCTTTGCCGAGCGTGTAGCCCGCCACCTTCTGCGCGATCGCCATGACCTGCTCCTGGTAGACGATCAGGCCGTAGGTGGTGTCGAGGATCTCCTTGAGCGGTTCCTCCAGCTCGGGGTGGATCGGGGTGATCTCCTGCTGGCCGTTCTTGCGCAGCGCGTAGTTGGTGTGCGAGTTCGCGCCCATCGGGCCCGGCCGGTACAGGGCGCCGACGGCGGAGATGTCCTCGAAGTTGTCCGGCTTCATCAGCCGCAGCAGCGAGCGCATCGGGCCGCCGTCGAACTGGAACACCCCGAGGGTGTCGCCGCGGGCGAGCAGGTCGTAGGTCGGCTGGTCGTCCAGCGGGAGGGCGAGCAGGTCGACGTCGACGCCCTTGTTCTTCTTGATCCCCTTGAGCGCGTCGTCGATGATCGTCAGGTTCCGCAGGCCCAGGAAGTCCATCTTCAGCAGGCCGAGCGTCTCGCAGGTCGGGTAGTCGAACTGCGTGATGATCGCGCCGTCGGCGTCCCGGCGCATGATCGGCACGTGGTCGGTGATCGTCTCACCGGACATGATGATCCCGGCGGCGTGCACGCCGGTCTGCCGGATCAGCCCCTCCAGGCCCTGCGCCAGATCCATGATCTGCTTGACGTCGGTCTCTTCCTCGTACAGCTTGCGCAGCTCGCCGGCCTCGCCGTAGCGGGGGTGCTTCTCGTCGAAGATGCCCGACAGCGGGATGTCCTTGCCCATGACGGCGGGCGGGAACGCCTTGGAGATCCGGTCGCCGAGCGCGTACGGGAAGCCGAGGACGCGGCCGGCGTCCTTGATGGCGGCCTTCGCCTTGATGGTGCCGAACGTGGCGATGAAGGAGACCTTGTCGGCGCCCCACTTCTCCGTCGTGTACTTGATGACCTCGGCGCGCCGGTCTTCAGGGAAGTCGATGTCGATGTCGGGCATGGACGCGCGCTCGGGGTTCAGGAACCGCTCGAAGATCAGCCCGTGCGGGATCGGGTCGAGGTCGGTGATGCCCATCGCGTACGCGATCAGCGAGCCCGCCGCGGACCCTCGTCCCGGCCCGACCAGGATGCCGTTCTCCTTGGCCCACATGATGAAGTCGGCGACGACGAGGAAGTAGGACGGGTACCCCTTGCCGAGGATGACGCCCATCTCGTACTCGGCCTGCTCCTTGTACCCCTCGGGCAGGCCGTCGGGGAAGCGCCGCTCCAGGCCCTTCCAGACCTCCTTGCGGAACCAGCTCTCCTCCGTCTCGCCCTCGGGGACGGGGAAGCGGGGGCTGAGGTCGCGGTGCTCGAACATCCCCGTGGGGTCGACCTTCTCGGCGAGCAGCAGCGTGTTGCGGCAGCCCTCGGCCCAGATGTCGGACGAGTCGATCGCGCGCATCTCGTCGGCGGTCTTGAGGTAGTAGCCGGACCCGTCGAACCGGAACCGGTCGGGGTCGGCGAGCTGCTTGCCGACCTGCACGCACAGCAGCGCGTCGTGCGCGGTCGCCTCGGACTCGTGGGTGTAGTGCGAGTCGTTGGTCACCAGCGGCGGGATGTTCAGCTTCTTGCTGATCTCGATCAGGCCGTCGCGGACGCGGCGCTCGATGTCGAGCCCGTGGTCCATCAGCTCGAGGAAGTAGTTGTCCTTGCCGAGGATGTCCTGGAAGGTCGCGGCGGCCTTGAGCGCCTCGTCGAACTGGCCGAGCCGCAGCCGGGTCTGGATCTTGCCGGACGGGCAGCCGGTCGTGCCCATCACGCCCTCGGCGTGCTCGGCGAGCAGCTCCTCGTCCATCCGCGCGTACTTGAAGACGAAGCCCTCGGTGTAGGCGCGGCTCGACAGCTTGAACAGGTTGTGCAGGCCGGCCTTGTTGCGCGCCCACAGCGTCATGTGGTTGATCAGGCCGCCGCCGGAGACGTCGTCGCGCTTCTGGCTCGGCTCGCCCCACTGGACCTTCTTCTTGTGGAAGCGGGACTCGGGCGCCATGTACGCCTCGATGCCGATGATCGGGGTGACGCCGGCGGCGGTGGCCTGCTTGTGGAAGTCGTAGGCCCCGTGCATGTTGCCGTGGTCGGTCATCGCGATCGCCGGCATCTTCTGCCGCCCGACCTCCTCGAACATCTGCTTCAACCGGGCGGCTCCGTCGAGCATGGAGTACTCGGTATGAACATGCAGGTGAACGAAAGAGTCGGCCATGCCCGCTGCGCCTCCTGATGCTCGCATGCGACCGCCCACGTGCGTGGCCCGCACGTGGTCGCGGTATCGGTCCCGGGGGAAGAACGCCGTCCCGGCGGGGTCGCCGGGATGACGCGGTCCTGAGAGCCTAACCCCGTCCGGGGGCCGTCCGCTCCCCGACTCGCCCACCGTCTCCCGCGTCACATCCGGCACTCGGGGCCGCGCCCGCCGCACCCCGTCCGGGCCGTCTCACGACCCGAGACGGACGTCCGGGATTTGACTGGGGCCGGGCGCTCCGCCGTACCATCGGCGCGTGGAACGTCGCCATTTCGGGTTTACGCGGCCGGCTCCGGGCGAGCCGGTCGGCACGACGACCTGAGCGACGACCCCGGAGCCGGCCAAGGCGGAGACCCACTCGGGCTCCGCCTTTTCCATTGGACGCGGCCCCGGGCACGGACCCCCGCACGGCGCGGCCGCCGCGAGAAGGGAGACCGAGATGCACGACCAGGTCATCGACGCCACCGGCGGCACCCCCGACGTCCCCGGGCCGTCCTGCCCGGCCTGCGGGCCCGCGGGCGCGCCCGCGGAGGCGGCCGCCCCGCTGCTGCGCGTGCCGCTGCCGTCCGTCGAGGAGCTGGCGACCGTGGACGCGGCGCGCGCGGCGATCGACGGGCTGGACGCGGCGCTGGCCGTGCTGCTGGAGCGCCGCGCCGCCGTCGCCGCCCTCGTCCAGCGACTCAAGCCCGTCGGCGGGTTCGCGGGCCGCGACCCGGACCGGGAGCGCGCGATCGTCGACGCGATGGCGGAGCACGCGCCCTCCCTCGGCCGCGACGGGCTCGCGAAGATCATGAGCGCGGTCATCGAGGCCGGCCTGGCCGCCGCCGAGCGCTGACCGCGGAACGCTGACAGCCCGCGGCCCAGGGCGCGCGAGGCGCGCGCGCCCCGGGCCGCCGGTCAGGACTCGTTGGAGACGATCTCCAAGGCGCGGGCCAGGTCGTCGGGGTACGGGCTCTCGAACCGCACCCAGTCGCCCCGCGTCGGATGCTCGAAGCCCAGCCGGACGGCGTGCAGCCACTGCCGGCGCAGGCCGAGCCGCTCGGCGAGGGTCGGGTCGGCGCCGTAGGCCATGTCCCCCGCGCAGGGATGCCGGATCGCCGACATGTGCACGCGGATCTGGTGCGTCCGGCCCGTCTCCAGGTCGATGTCCAGCAGCGTGGCGGCGCGGAACGCCTCCACGGTGTCGTAGTGCGTCACCGACGGCTTGCCGCCCGCCACGACCGCGAACCGGCCGTCGCCCGACGGGTGCCGGTCGATCGGCGCGTCCACCGTCCCGCGGAACGGGTCCGGGTGGCCCTGCACGAGCGCCTGGTAGCGCTTGTCGATGCGGCGCTCCTTGAACGCCCGCTTGAGCCGCGAGTAGGCGACCTCGCTCTTGGCCACCACCATCGCGCCCGTGGTGTTGGCGTCCAGCCGGTGGACGATCCCCTGCCGCTCGGACGCGCCGCTGGTCGCGATCGTGTGCCCGGCGCCGAGGAGCCCGCCGAGGACGGTCGGGCCCGTCCAGCCGGTCGTCGGATGGGCGGCGACCCCGACCGGCTTGTTCACCACGACGATGTCGTCGTCCTCGTACAGGATCCCCATGCCGGGCACGGGCTCGGCGACCGCCGCGGGCGGCGCCGGGGGCGGCGGCAGCGTCACCTCCAGCCACGCGCCGGCCTGCACCCGCTCGGACTTGGTCGCGACCTCCCGGCCGTCCAGCAGGACGTCGCCGGCGGCGATGATGTCGGCGGCCCCGCCCCGCGACACCCCGAACAGCCGGGCCAGCGCGGCGTCGACCCGCTCGCCCTCCAGCCCGTCCGGCACGTGGAGGCTGCGCACCTCACCGCCCATCAGGGCTTCTCCTCGCGCGCCGGGACGTCCTCGTCCCCGGCCGCCGGGGAGGCGGTGCCGTCCTGCGCGGGCGCCTCGCCGCCGGTGCGCGCCTCGCCGCCGGTGCGCGGTGCGGCCCCGGGGGCCTTCGCGTCCTTCGCCGCGGGCGGCTCCTCGGCGGCGGGCGGCTCGGCGGAGGCCCCGTCCGGTCCCCCGTCCCCGTCCTCGTCGCCGTCCTTGCCGGACAGGCGCGTCCCGTCGATCTGGAGGCCGCGCGCCGCGAGCACGACGGCCAGCACGCCGCCGCACACGATCGCCGAGTCCGCCAGGTTGAACACCGGGTAGTGCGGGAACTCGATCCAGTCGACGACGTGGCCCTTCAGCGGCGCCGGGGCGCGGAAGAGCCGGTCGAGCAGGTTGCCGATCGCACCGCCGAGCAGCAGCCCCAGGCAGACCGCCCAGGGCAGGCTGCGCAGGTTGCGGGCGGTGCGCAGGATCGCCACCACCACGCCGCAGGCGATCACGGTGAAGACGATCGTGTAGCCGGTGCCGATCGAGAACGCGGCGCCGCTGTTGCGGGTCTCGCGCAGCGTCAGCAGCCCGCCGAGCAACCGGACCGGCGCCCGGTCCTGCAGCGTGGCCACCACGATGGTCTTGGACACGATGTCGGCGGCGAGCGCGGCCAGGGCCACGGCGATCAGCACGCCGACGCGGCGCGGCCGGGGAGATCCCGTGGATTCCCCGGCCCCTCCGTCAGGGTTCGTTTGGTCGCTCAGCGACGTTCCTCGCGTTGTTTGCATGTCACACACAGGGTCGCACGCGGGAAGACCTGGAGGCGCGCCTTGCCGATCGGTTCGACGCACGACTCGCAGATCCCGTACGTGCCGGCTTCCATTCGCTGGACGGCCCGCTCGATCTGGGCCAGGAGGTCCCGTGAATTGTATGCGAGCGCCAGCTCGTGCTCGCGCTCGTACGTCTTGGCGCCCGCGTCGGCCTGGTCGTCCCCGGCGCCCTCGCTGATGTCGCCCTCGGCGATCTGCACCGCGGACGCCGCGATCTCCTCGCGCAGCGCGACGATCTGCTCCTCCAGCCCGGCCCGCACCTCGGCGAGCTCCGAGGCCGTCCAGTGCCCCTCGCCCGCGCGGACGGGGAGGTCCGCGGCCTTCGCGGCGGCCTCGCCCCCGCCGGACCCGCCGCGGCCGGACCCGGCCGCGGCCTTCCCGCGCTTGGCGGCGGGCTTGGCCGCCCGGGACCCGCCGGCGGACCTGGTCGCGGGCGCCGTGCCCGCCGAACCCTTGGCCGCGGGCGCCTTCGCCGCGCCCTGCCGCGTGCTCCGGCCCTTCTTGCCGGCCGGCGCCGTCCTCGCGGACGACCCCGTCTCGCCGGACGGCGCCGTCTCGCCAGAGGGCACCGCGCCCTTTCCCGCGCCGGCCATGGTGGCCTCCTCAGCGCTGATCGCCTCGACAGGCAGTGCGGGCAGCATAAGTCCCCTTTCGCGGGCCGGGTAAACACCCTGGGTCGGTTACCGACCGCTTATGCCCGGCGCCCGCTCACAAGGAAACTCCAGCGAATAGCAGGAGATCGCAAAGGAACCTCATCGCCGGGGCCGGTCCCCGGCGAGCCCCCTCGGAAAGCGATAACGGGAAGAGGACGGTGGCCGCGTGCGTTAGAGTCGTGACGAGCAGTCTTGTGGCAGGCGCTGATGGGGACACCTGCCGCCGAACGCGGCCATGAGCGACCCGGGGACGGTGCGAGCCCGGGGGCGAGCCCGGCGGCCTGATCACCCCGGAGCCGCCGGAAGAACCGCCCCGGACGTCCCGTCCGCGGGCCCAGTAGACCCGGCAGCCGAGACTCGAACGAAGCGGGCCGCGCATGTCCGGGCGACCGGGCGCGCGGTCAAGGAGGGTGGTACCGCGGGTCCCCGCTCGGCCGGTCCGGGCAGGCGTCTCGTCCCTCCGGTCCACGTGCCGAGTTACGCGCCGATCCGGAGGTCCGCCCAAGTGAGCCGTAGTTTCCGGCCGCTGCCCGCGCAGGTCGATCTGCCCGCCATGGAGCGGGACATGCTGCGCCGCTGGCGGGAGAGCAAGGTCTTCGAGCGGTCCCTGGAGCGCACCGCGTCCGGGACCCCCTGGGTCTTCTACGAGGGCCCGCCCACCGCGAACGGCATGCCCGGCGTCCACCACGTCGAGGCACGCGTGTTCAAGGACATCTTCCCGCGCTTCAAGACCATGAAGGGCTACCACGTCCCCCGGAAGGCCGGCTGGGACTGCCACGGCCTGCCCGTCGAGGTGGCCGTGGAGAAGGAGCTCGGCCTCACCGGCAAGAAGGACATCGAGGAGTACGGCGTCGCGGAGTTCAACGACCGCTGCCGCGAATCGGTCCTGCGCCATGTGGACGCATTCGAAGAGATGACCGAGCGCATGGGCTACTGGGTCAACACCGACCAGGCGTACCGGACGATGGACCCCGAGTACGTCGAGGCCGTCTGGTGGTCCCTCAAGCAGGTCTTCGACAAGGGCCTGCTGTTCCGCGACTTCCGCATCACCCCGTACTGCCCGCGCTGCGGCACCGGCCTGTCCGACCACGAGCTGGGCCAGCCCGGCGGGTACGAGACGGTGTCGAGCCCGTCGGTGTACGTGCGGATGCCGGTCACGTCCGGCCCGCTCGCCGAGATGGGCGCGGCGCTGCTGATCTGGACGACGACGCCGTGGACGCTGGTGTCCAACACCGCCGTGGCCGTCCACCCAGACGTCACCTACGTCGCCGCCCGCCCCGCCGGGTCGGACGAGATCCTCGTGGTGGCCGAGCCGCTCGTCGACCAGGTCCTCGGCGAGGGCGCCGAGCGCCTCGCGACCTACCAGGGCCGCGAGCTGGAGCGCACCACCTACCGGCGGCCGTTCGAGCTCGTCGACATCCCGGACGCGCACTACGTCGTGCTCGGCGACTACGTGACCGTCGAGGACGGCACCGGGCTCGTCCACCAGGCGCCCGCGTTCGGCGGGGACGACATGACCGTCTGCAAGAACTACGGCATGCCGATCGTCAACCCGATCGGGCCGGACGGCCGGTTCCTGCGCGAGGTGCCCCTCGTCGGGAACAAGTTCTTCAAGGACGCCGACGAGCCGCTCACCGACGACCTGCGCGCGCGGGGGCTGCTGTACCGGGGCGGCCACTTCGAGCACAGCTACCCGCACTGCTGGCGCTGCCACACGCCCCTGCTGTACTACGCGCTCCCCGCCTGGTACATCCGCACCACCCAGATCAAGGACCGGCTTCTCGAGGAGAACGACAAGACGAACTGGTTCCCCGAGACCGTCAAGACCGGCCGGTACGGCGAGTGGCTGCGCAACAACGTCGACTGGTCGCTGTCCCGCAGCCGCTACTGGGGCACTCCCCTGCCGCTGTGGGTGTGCGGCGACGACGAGGACCACATCACCTGCGTCGGCTCCCTCACGGAGCTGGGCGAACTCGCCGGAAGCGACATGTCCGGCCTCGACCCGCACCGCCCGTACGTCGACGACGTCACGTTCCCCTGCCCGCAGTGCGGCACCGAGGCGCGCCGCGTCCCCGACGTCATCGACGCCTGGTACGACTCGGGCTCCATGCCGTTCGCCCAGTGGGGCGCGCCGCACCGCAACAACGACGTCTTCGAGAACACCTACCCGGCCCAGTACATCTGCGAGGCGCAGGACCAGACCCGCGGCTGGTTCTACTCCCTCATGGCGGTCGGGACGCTGGTGTTCGACAGGTCGTCCTACGAGAACGTCCTGTGCCTCGGCCTCATCCTCGCCGAGGACGGCCGCAAGATGAGCAAGCACCTCGGCAACGTGCTGCGCCCCATCCCGCTGATGGACCAGCACGGCGCCGACGCGCTGCGCTGGTTCATGCTCGCCAGCGGCCTGCCCTGGGCGTCCCGCCGGGTCGGCAACGCCGCCCTGGAGGAGATCGTCCGCAAGGTCCTGCTGACCTACTGGAACACCGCGTCCTTCTTCGTCCTGTACGCGAACGCGGCGCAGGCGCAGGGCAAGGCGTGGACGCCGGACCGGCTCGGTGAGGCGCCCGCGCCCGCCGACCGCCCGCTGCTGGACCGCTGGGCTCTCGCCGAGCTGCACCGCACCGTCCGCGAGGTGGACGCGTCGCTGGAGCAGTTCGACACCGCCCGCGCCGGGCGCCGCCTCGCCGAGTTCGTCGACGACCTGTCCAACTGGTACGTCCGGCGGTCCCGCCGCCGCTTCTGGGAGGGCCCCGAGACGGCCGAGGGCGCCGCGGCGTTCGCGACGCTCTACGAGTGCCTGGAGACCCTCACCCGGCTGATGGCGCCGATGGTGCCGTTCATCACCGACCACGTGTGGGACGTCATCCGGCCCGAGGGCGGCCCCGAGTCGGTGCACCTCGCCGACTGGCCCGCGGTGGACGAGGACCTCCTCGACGCCGACCTCACCGCGCAGATGGCCCTCGTCCGGCGGCTGGTCGAGCTCGGCCGGTCCGCGCGCGCCGCCAGCGGCGTCCGCACCCGCCAGCCGCTCGGCCGCGCGCTCGTCGGCGCCGCCGGCTGGACGGCGCTGCCCGAGCAGCTGCGCGCCCAGATCGCCGAGGAGCTGAACGTCCAGGCGTTCGAGGAGCTGTCCTCCATCGGCGGCGACCTCGTCGAGTACGAGGTCAAGCCGAACTTCCGGGAGCTCGGCAAGCGGTACGCCAAGGACACCCCGAAGGTCGCCAAGGCCGTCACGTCCGCCGACCCCGCCGCGCTCGTGCACGCGCTGCGCGACACCGGCGCCGCCGAGGTCGACGCCGAGGGGGTCGGCGCGGTGAGCCTGTCCCCCGGCGACGTGATCGTCACCGAGCGGCCGCGCAGCGGCTGGGCGGTGGAGAGCGCCGCGGGCGAGACCATCGCCCTCGACCTCACCGTCACCGCCGAGCTGCGCCGCGCCGGGCTCGTCCGGGAGGCCGTCCGGCTCGTCCAGGAGGCCCGCAAGGCCGCCGGGCTGGACGTCACCGACCGGATCGAGCTGTGGTGGCAGGCCGCCGGCGACGACCTCGCCGAGGCGCTGCGCGCCCACGGCGAGGAGGTCGGCGCCGAGGTGCTCGCCACGTCCGTCACCGAGGGCCGTCCAGAGGGCCTCACCGCCGGCCGCGACGACGAGCTCGGCCTGACGTACTGGCTCCGCAAGTCTTAGTCATCCCAGGGGGGCGACCCCCTGGAACCCCCGTTGCGACTGACATCACAGGTCGCGGCCGGAGGGCATCCGGCTCGACCTGTGGAAACGCACCGCATT